>NZ_JANQCT010000030.1:0-12141 GCF_024723495.1 Campylobacter sp. RM19073
TATAAATAATCAAAATAGTATAACATCTATAAATAACCAAGGCGAAATAGCAAATTTACAAAATTTTAAAACTATAGGTGGCGGTAAAATCGGGATTAATAATAGTAATAAAATAGGCTCATTAATCAATCACGGCACTATAACTGCAAAGATTGGGCTAGATAATAGCGGAGTAATAGATAAGATAGATAATCAAGGCGTCATCGCTGGAGATAAATTTGGTATAAATAATAGCTCAGTAATCTCAAATTTGATTAATTCAGGGACTATAAGTGGCAAGGAAGCAGCTATAAATAATGAAGGCGTGATAGAAAAGCTAACTCTTATGCCAAGCTCAAAGCTCTTAAGCGACTCACAAACGATAATCAAAAATAGCGGAATTATAGGCGAGATAGATAGTCAAATACAGATTGATAAAAAAACTTCGATTGTTATTGATAATGATAGTGTGCTTAGTAGGGTTAATATTAAAACTGATATGAGTGGGCTAGATTATGGGGTGAAAAATAGCGGCGAGATTACAGATTTGATAATTAATGCGAATTTAGAAGGCGAAAATCACGCTGGGATTAGCAATAATAACACCATATCAAAGATTACAAATAGTAGCACTCTAAGCGGATATAATGGAATTTACAATGATAACTACATAGGCACTATAGAAAATAATGGCACGATTATATCTCATTCTAGCACGGCTATTTATAACGATGGAACAATAGATAAGATAGATAATAATGGTAAGATAGTAGGCGATATTATCAATAACTCGCCAAATACTATTAAACAGCTAATAAACTCTGGCGAGATAATCGGAAATATGATAAATAACGCTGGAATGAATGTAGGTCTATACACTCAAGATAAAGCTATAGAAAATAAAGGCAAAATAGCTGGAATAATCAACCACGGCACCATAAGAGCGAAAAAATATGGAATTTATAATGATACTGGTGCTAATATATCAAATTTAGCTAATTACGGCAAGATAATATTTAAAGATCAAAATGGTGCTCAAATATATAATAATGGAAACATAGATATTACTATGTGGGGCATTAGCTTAGGCGGGACTAGCCTAAGCAGTATAGATACCACTAATGGCAATGCCAATATAGATGATAGGATATTTGTAGCTGGGGATAATGTAGATGGGATTAAATTTGGTAATAACTCCATCATAGTCTCATCAGGTAGTAGCACCGGTGGCGTGCATGCACTAGATAATATGGTATTAAAGCATAATGGCACTAGCTATATCGGAGTGGGCGATGAGATTGGTATAAACTGTGATACGCTGGTATTTAACAATAATGGAATAATGAATATGACTTGTATAACCTTAGCTGGTGGCGGACAAGCTATAAATATAATCTCTAATAAAGCTAAAGTAGATATACCGCGAGTATGGATAAACAATCACACTATATCTAGCAACACCCATATGGATATACTAAGGAAGCTGAATTTAACAAATTTTGATTTAAGCAGTGATGACTGGGTGGGATTTGCTACGCCATATGCTAGCCATACAAAGCTAAATTTACAAAATGGCAAAGCCACCACAAATACTTATGGTGCTCTAATAGGAGCTAGTAAAACCCTAGATATAGGTGCTATGGTGGCACTTTATACTGGCTATGAGTATGCTAGTACCAATATGCCAAGAAGCTCTAGCTTAGATGATAGATCATACTACACAGGGGTTAGCTACTATGGGGAGTTAAATTTGTTAGATAGGATAGATGCGTATGTCAAATTACATAGTGCATATAAATATACTAAAAGCAAAATAGTTAAATTAGATGAGGCTAGGACAACGACGCTAGAGTATCTAAATTCAGATAGAGCTAGATTAAGCTCCATAGGTGCTAGTGCGGCTCTTGGGGTCAATATCTACCAAAATAATAACACCATATCCCCAGAGCTATCTCTAGGCTATGATAGAATAAATATAAGCAATTATACTTTAGGCTATGAAGAGTATGCTAAATCTCATCTAAACTTGCCAAATTTATCAGCCTCCATCGCATGGCAAAAGGATTATGAAAATATTTACACCACGGCAAAAATTGGGGTAAAAAGGCTATTAAGCGATACTCACAAAACCGCCTTAAAATATCAAAATTTAAATATGGATAAGACAGATACTAAGCTCATTAACACCTATATAGATACAAGCTTAGCCTTAGGATGTAAGGTAGATGATAATACAAATTTATCTATAATCTACTATGGCAATTACGCTAATGAAGCAAAAAGCCACTCTATTATGGCTCAAATGGAGAGTAAATTTTAATAAAAATCAAATTTATATTTAAATTTTATTAGGCTATTAGCTTTTTTAAGATAAAATAACCCCATTTGTATAACCAAAATCACAAGGAAAATTATGGACGAAAATAAGAAAAAAAGCCTTGATTTAGCTCTTAAGCAGATTGATAAGGCCTTTGGTAAAGGCACTATTTTAAGGCTAGGAGATAAGGAGATTGAGCCTATTGATAGCATTAGCACAGGATCGATTGGGCTTGATATCGCTCTTGGTATTGGTGGGGTGCCAAAAGGTAGAATTATAGAAATTTATGGCCCTGAAAGCTCTGGTAAGACTACTCTTACTTTACATTTGATAGCTGAGTGTCAAAAAAATGGTGGAGTTTGTGCCTTTGTAGATGCAGAGCACGCTCTTGATGTCAAATATGCTAAAAATTTAGGTATTGATACAGATAATTTATATATATCTCAGCCAGATTTTGGCGAGCAAGCCCTTGATATAGTAGAGACCCTAGCTAGAAGTGGAGCGGTGGATCTAATCATAGTTGATAGCGTTGCAGCGCTCACGCCAAAAAGCGAGATAGAAGGCGATATGGGGGATCAGCATGTCGGCCTTCAAGCAAGGCTAATGAGCCAAGCCTTAAGAAAGCTTACTGGTATCGTCCATAAAATGGGAACTACGGTTGTATTTATCAACCAAATTCGTATGAAAATAGGAGCCATGGGATATGGCACACCTGAGACTACAACTGGCGGTAACGCACTTAAATTTTACGCCTCAGTCCGCCTTGATGTGCGTAAGGTCGCTACGCTTAAGCAAAGTGATGAGCCTATAGGAAACCGTGTAAAAGTAAAAGTAGTAAAAAACAAGGTCGCACCGCCATTTAAGGTGGCTGAATTTGATATAATGTTTGGCGAGGGTATAAGCAAGGAAGGCGAGATTGTAGATTATGGCGTTAAGCTTGATATAATCGATAAAAGCGGTGCTTGGTTTAGCTATGAAAGCACGAAAATTGGTCAAGGCAGGGAGAATGCTAAGGCGTTTTTAAAAGAGAATTTAAATATCGCTGATGAGATTACTGCTAAAATCCGTGAAAATCTAGGCGATAGCATGATGAGTAGTGCAGATGATGAGAATGAAAGTGAGGAAGAGTAATGCCAGTAATTAAAGAAGTAAAAGCTATAGAAGTTTTAGATAGTCGTGGAAATCCTACGATTAAAGCCTTTGTAACGCTATGCGATGGAAGCACAGGCTCAGCAGTTGTCCCAAGTGGTGCTAGCACAGGTAAAAGGGAGGCCTTAGAGCTTAGAGATGGCGGAGAAGCATATTGTGGCAAGGGTGTTTTAAAGGCTATTAAAAATGTAAATTCAATGATAGCAGAAGAGCTTTGTGGTAAGGATGCGTTAAATCAAAAGGCGATTGATGATGCTCTAATCGCACTAGATGGCACTGATAATTTTAGTAAAATCGGTGCTAATGCAGCTCTTGGTGTATCCATGGCAGTAGCTAGAGCGGCGGCAAATTCGTGCAAACTTCCGCTATATAGGTATCTTGGTGGGGCTAATGCTTCTATTCTTCCTGTGCCGATGTTTAATATTATAAATGGCGGAGCTCATGCTAATAATAGCGTGGATTTTCAAGAATTTATGATTATGCCATTTGGATTTTCTAGTTTTAGCGATGCACTTAGGGCTGTAGCTGAGATATACCAAACTCTAAAAAAGCTATTAAATGATGCAGGCCATAGCACGGCTGTTGGCGATGAGGGCGGATTTGCTCCAAATTTAAAAGATAATGAAGAGCCACTAGAGCTGATAATGCAAGCTATATTAAAAGCTGGGTATAAACCAAATGAGCAGATAAAACTAGCCTTAGATGTCGCAGCTAGTGAGCTATATAATGGCAAGGTTTATAAGCTTGAAGGCAAGGAATTTACAAGTCAAGAGATGGTGGAGAAATACGAAAAATTGTGCCAAAAATATCCGATATTTTCAATCGAAGATGGACTTAGCGAAGATGACTGGGAGGGCTGGAAGCTACTAACTGATAGACTTGGAGATAGAGTTCAGCTTGTTGGTGATGATCTATTTGTAACAAATGAGAAAATTCTAAAAGAGGGAATTATAAAAGGCATAGCAAATGCAGTTCTTATCAAGCCAAATCAGATTGGTACAGTAAGTCAAACTATGCAAACAGTGCGTCTAGCTCAAAGAAATGGCTATAGATGTATAATGAGCCATAGAAGTGGCGAGAGTGAAGATAGCTTTATAGCTGATTTTGCTGTGGCGTTAAATACAGGTCAGATCAAAACAGGCGCAACAAGTAGAAGCGAGAGAAATGCAAAATATAATCGCCTACTTGAGATTGAGTGCGAAACAAGAGAGTATGTAGGTGATGGGATTTGAATCCTATTTTAGCCGAGCTGGAGTATAAGAAGCCAAGTTCATTTAGAAGGGTTATCGCATACTCCTTGCTGATATTTGCCACTATAATATTTGCAATTTATGTTGGTAATGTCTTTTTTGGAAGTCGCTCAGCAACTGTATTATACGACTTAAAAAAGCAAAAAGCCGCCTTAGATAATGAAGTCAAGAAGTATCAAGAGCTAAATTCAGCTCTACAAAAAGAGTATTTTGAGCTAATTGGACTAGATCCAGATAGCTATAAGTGAGTGTCAAATGAAAAAAATTATATTAATAGCAAGTTGTGCTATAGCTTTATTAGCTAGAGAAAATCCGTTTGTTCCTGATGATATTAATGTTACTACGCTAGATTCAACAAATGTTAGTGAAAACGCTCCAAAACTAGATAGAGTAATTGCTAAATTCCCAAGCGATGCTAGAGAGCTAGTGAGTGCGACTTTTAGCTATAAATCTATAGATGGTAGCATTAAGCAAAAAATAGTTGATATTAATGCGAGTTTTGACTGGCATGATGATATAATCATCTCATCGCAATCGCCAGTAACCACTCAGGCTACTCCAGCCCTTGATGTGTCTGTAACTACTACTGATGAGCAGACCAAACAAGCTGTGGCTAAACAAGCAGCACCAAAGCCACTTAGCGTTCCGCCAAAGATAGAGCCACCGCTAAAAAGTGTTTCGTTTATGGATTTTATCAAATTTGATATTTTCAACTCAAAAATTGAGATTATTAGCAGTGATGAAATGATAAGGGATTTTATTATTAATAAGCCTGATAAAATTGTTATGGATTTTAGCAGAAGTAGCGATTTTACTACAAAAACTATAAAAATCGACAAAGGCCCACTAAAAAAAGCCACAATAGGAGCCCACAAGGGATATTATAGGGTTGTCTTGTTTTTAGATGGTAATTATCATTATGCCATAAGACAAAGCGGCAATGGATATACTTTGACACTTAGATAAGGCTTAAAGGCAGTTGATTAAAGAAATTTATGGCTAATATTTGCGGTGTTGATGAAGCTGGTAGGGGTGCTTTAGCTGGTGAGTTAGTGGTTTGTGGGTGTGCTTTTAATGGCGATACAAGCGAACTTGGCTTAAAAGATTCTAAGAAGCTAACCCCTAAAGCAAGGGAGAAAATCTATCTAAATTTGGTTGAAAAATTCGAATTTATAACCATATATTTTAACAATAAAATTATAGATGAAATAGGGCTTAGCAACTGTTTAAGACAAGCTTTAAGGGTGATTAAATTTCACTTTAAAGAACATAAGATAATCTATGATGGGAACTGTGATTATGGGATTAAAGGGATTACAACCATAGTCAAAGCAGATGCGAAAGTGCCCGAAGTTAGTGCTGCTAGTATCATTGCTAAGGTTAGTAGAGATATGCAAATGCGATCTTTTGATTATTTATATCCAAATTTTGGCTATGCTAAGCATAAGGGTTATGGGGTCAAGGCTCATATAGAAGCACTTAGAAAATATGGCTCAAATGAATTGACTAGACTAAGCTTTAAGCCAAAAGCTCTTCAAAGCTCTCTTTTTGGAGATAAAATTTGAGTATTTTAGAGTATTTGTATCAAAATCCGCCAAAATCAAGAGAGTTTTTAGAGCGAAAAATCAAAATCGAAAGCCCAAAAACCCTATTAAAAGGCGTTAATGGTAGCGGAAAAAGCTCACTTATTTTAAACCATTTAAGCAAATTTGAGAAGTTTTTGTATATCGATCTTGATGATGTAAGAAGCTTTGGCGTGGAGCAAAATCTTGATGAGTTTATTAAGGCTAATGGCATAAATGCAGTAGCGATTGAAAATGTAAAAGAGCCACCTATCTTGCCAAATTGTGATAATATCATTGTCTCTACTGATTTAAACTCACTTCATATAGATGGGCTTGATGAGCTTGAGATATTTGGGCTAGATTATGAAGAATTCATACTATTTTATCGTAAAAATTATGATGCTAAAACGCTTTTTAGCCACTTTTTAAATCGTGGAAATCTAGCTTTTAGTCCATTTTTAAGCGAATTTGAGATTGGAGCGTTTTTACAAAAACATATAAAAGCCTCAAAAGGGGAGTTGAATGCCAAAATCTTAGCAAATATAGCTAATTACATACATCAACCACTAAATATATTTAAAATTTATAAATCCTTAAAATCACATATGAAGCTTAGTAAGGATAAGCTGTATCAAAATATTTTAGATCTTAAAGATCAAAATATTATAAAAACTATTTATAATATAGATGAAAATAGTAATTTAAAAAGGGTGTATTTTAGCGATTTTGCGTTAAAGACGGCGTTAAATTTACATAAAGATCCTAAGGCGATAATAGCAAATATGGTATTTTGCGAACTCTTAAAGCTAAAAAAAGAGATAAAATATAGCAATTATCTTGATTTTATCATTCCAGATATGAATTTGGGGATTTTGGTTTTGCCGTTTTTACCGTTTGAGCTTGCAGTTTTAAAAGCTAAAAAGCTAGGTAATTATTGTAATGAGCTTGGGCTAAAAAGAGTAGATATAATATCAAATTCGCAAAGCCAAATGGTTAAAATCGATAAAATCACATACAATATAATGCCGTTTTGGCAGTGGGCCGTGTGGCTACATTAGGCCTTAATCACACTCTAAAATCCACTTTGGCTATATTAGCACTTATATTTTCTATAACTGAGCTTAAATTAATCAGTTTATCATCTTGTAATAATCCAGCCTTAGATAATAGTGCTTTTTCTTCAGGGGTTAAAGTGCTACCAGATCTTTGTTTGTTATATGCTATAACAACTCTATTATCAGCTTCATCTACGCTTAAATTTATATTTTGTTTTTCTTTTAGTATATAGTTTATTACATCATCTACATCTTCTTTGTGCTCTTTTTTGTTTATTAATTCGCCATAGCTTAACTTGCCATCGCTATTTTTATCACTATTTAGTGTCCTATTTAGCTCTTTTTCTATTGTATCGCTTGTGTATTTGTTATTATTAGACATTGTAGAGTGTCTATTTTGGAATTCTTTAGTATATTGTGTATAGCCGCTAGCTCCATCGGCTATTGCTTTCATAGTGCCCAAATAGTATCTACCTTCAGAGCCAAACCCCGAATATGTATCCATAAGCTCTACGCTACTCATAAATCCATCGCTATTACTATCAGCTTCTAAATATCCCCTTTTATAAGCAATATCCCCAAACCATCCCCCTACAAAGCTCTCAGCCTTGCCATTTAAGATAGTTGAGCCATCATCTCTACTAAAAAAATCTTTCGTATCAAATACACTTTTAAGCTTATTTAAATTCTCATCACTAAGACCTATTTTTATATACTCTCCACTTGTATTATCTTTAAAATATACTTGATTTTTAAAAGCACTCTCATTAAAATTTACTTTAATCTTTGTGCTAGTCATGCTGTCTATACTCTTATCAAGCTTGGATAGCTCAGTATCACTTCTGCTATTTATGGCTTGTTTTTGGAGTGAGAACATACTTATACCAGCTATGCTCTCATATCCAAAGTGGTTAAATTTTAATTTATCCATATTAAACTATTTTTTATTAGTCCAGCTTCCAGAAATGCACCCATACCATGCACAAAACGCATTAGAATATATACTTTGATGGTAGGTTTGTGAGTTTGTATTGGCATTATAGTTATTATTATATGGTTTTATAACCTTATTATAATAGTTATTATATAGCGTCCCACCAAAAGCAAAATTAGCAAGCAAAACCGGTATAAAAATAATTTTTCTCATATTAACTTCTTTGATTATATTTCTATAATTTAGGGCAATCATAGCAAAAATTTTACAAAAATATTATATTTGTTTCCATATTTTTCATAATTATTCTAATATATGTTACAAATTTACACACATAAAATAAAAATGCTATTTTAAGCTTAAAAAATTAAATTTATTTGCGATTTTGCCGATAGGTGAATTCAAGGGCATTTAAATATACCCTTAAACCACAAATGAGAAATCAAATATGAAAAAAATTGCTTTTTTCTCAGAAGCGGCGACAAACTCACTTGTTGCTCCATTTAGACAGCTCTTGGGTTACAAGGTAGGTCTAAAATGAATGATATTTTTTCACAAACTTTTAGTTCTAGATTTGTGGAGGCTGGAGCTTATGCTGCTATAACAAAGGCATTTTCAAACGAAGTAAAAAACCAAAACGAGTTAAGCGCAAGCAAGCTAAGTAAGGCAAAAATTGATGCATTTGTAAACTCAGGCATAAAAGGTGAAGAAAAAAACGGAGAAATCAAGCTTTGGAAAGAAGAGCTGAGCAATGATGAGAAAACCGATCCAAAAAGCACCCAAATCTATAAGCTCTTAAACTCGCCAAAACCTAATGGCAATATTGTAGAAGCATTACAATATTCGCTAACTCAAGCTATTTTTGGCGGAGAGAAAAAAGGAACTTTTATGGAGCAATTTATCGCTATGAGTGATGAAGAACAATTAGAAATTGTGAAATTCTACGATGAAAATGCTATAAATTTTAGCGCGCCAAACATGAAAGAAAAAGCTAGTGCTTTGTTTCTTGAACCTATAAGCATAGATGAGTGGAAAAATAGAGTAAAAGAGCTAAGCGATCAAAGTGGCGGAAAAAATATCAAAGCTGATTTTGGTAATTTAAGAGAAAATCTAAGCGAAGTAGCAGCTGATATAACAAGTGCAGCTGATGAAATAGAACGCAAAAATCGTATGTTAATGCGACAATATAACGGAGCAAAAAGCAAAAATCTAAACTCTGAGAGCAAAAATGAGCTTTTAAAAACATTTTTTGAAGAGTTTTTAAAAAATAATAATCCATTAGCTTTTTTAGAAATTATGAAAAAAATAGATATAAGGGCATAAACTATCCAAATGAAAAGCATATTTTTAGCATTTTTATTAACTTGTCATTGCTGTGCAGATTTTGCTGTAAAATCATATCAAGAGATAAAAAATGCTCGCACCATAAGACAAAGCTACGAGGCTTCTTGTGGTGCTGCTAGTATGGCTACAATCCTAAATCTCATAGACAAGCAAAACTTCACTGAAATGGATATGATAAAAGTTTTTAGCAAAAAAGAGTTACACACTGATATGGTAAGCTTTGCTGACCTTGAAGATGCTCTAAAATCACTAAACTACGAAGCAAAATCATATAAAATAGATAGAGATATTTTAGAGCATTTAAAGGCGCCAATTCTTGTAAAAATAGAAGATGATCCTAGATTTCCACATTTTGTGGTGCTTATAAACTATGATGGCGATTATCTTGTTATCCTTGACCCTAGCCACGGCGAGTATATAGCATCTAAATCTCAGTTTTACAGCCTTTGGGATAGGGATAAAAATGGTGGATACGCACTGCTAATAAACCCAAAACTAGAATTTCAAAGAGAAAAAATAAACTTCCCAAATAAAATATTCTTTGAGAAATTCTAGAATTGATTTTAAATAATTAAATTTATTTTACAAAACTATTTCTCTCTCATTTTGGAACAGATATTGCTTAATATACAATAAAAACAAGGAAAGTAAATGAAAAAACTCCTACTCCTACTTGCTCTTAGTGTATCTATTTACGCATCTGATGCTCTAAATATAGATACTCTTTTTAAAAAGCAAATAGGTCTTAGAAGTATTACAAATCTATCTTTGACAAGCTCAGGCAATCCAAATACATATAGCCTATACCCAACGCTTAATATAAACTCAGCTGCTACAAGCTGGGAAGATACCAAGCAATTGACCCTGTCACAAACTTTTATTTACACAATCACTCCAAAGCTAGATGTTTTGGCAAGTGGCTCGGCTAGTGGGGCTAGAAATGAGTATTTTAACTACAATACCTTAGAACACGAAAGCTCTACTAAATACAACTTTGATGCTCTATGGCTAGGCTTTATTTATACCTTTGATAGTATAGCAGAGCTGATCCCACAAGCAAGGTTTCAATCAGCAATAGCCCAAAGACAAAGACTAAGCGATGAGACAAAAAACTTTTGGCTAAAATCTCAAAATCTAGAATTCTCACTAAAAGGCTATAGCGACCCAGTAATATATGGTATAAAAGCAGGATACGGCTATAATCAAAAAAGAAAATTTAACCTAGCAAATATAGAATACGGAAATAGCTTTTATTTTGGTGGAGATTTATCCATAGTCCTTAGCCCTAAAATCAGCCTTGATTTAGGCATAGAACAAAGATTTCAATCAGCGCAAAAAATAAATGACTACAAAAACACAAATACTCGCTCATTGCCTACTTATAGCGTAGGGGCTACTTATAGTGTAAATAGTGACACAGCACTAGGAGTAAATTCTAGCTTTGGTGGAAGTTCAGCTACACCTGATGCTGTATTTGGTATGACTTTATGGAAAAAATTTTAAAAAAGGGTAAAAATGCTAGTAACACAAAATAATAATTTCACAAGCTGGAATTCTAGTTTTAGTAGTAAAGAACAAAATTCTAATAAAACTTTTAATCTAGAATTCGCTAATGAGATACAAAGCGATATAAAAACAGACAAAAAGCTAGAAGTGGGTGGCATGGAATACTTAAAATTCCCTAGCTCAAATGTAGAGATAAATTTAGCTATGAATTCGGCTGTAAGCTCGGCAACTACTGTAAATCAAACTACTGCTACTGCCTACGGATATAGCGTAGATAGCAAAGGCTTTATGGGGGCGGATTTTAACAAAGCTGCTGGCTTGCCACAAGACTTTAAAATTCACAAAAGCACACTAGATGCTATAAATAATAAAACACAAGAATACTGTCAAAAAACAAGCTGGCTTACTGGCACAAATATAGTGGCTACAAATATTGATTATGCTGATACTGTAGGACAGTATTATAAGCTATTTGAAAACTTCGTAGATACTGACAAGAAGAGCTATACAAAAACAGAGCTTAATAAATTGCCAAGTGGATATGCTGATACGAGACCATCTCTTTTTGTGGTTGGAGATATAGTGGAGATCGATTTTAGAGATGCACAAATTACGCATATTTTTAACAAGCAAGATACCGAGCAGTTGCGCCAAACAGCTTCATTTTCTCAGGGTGTAGATACCGGGCTTGTAAGGGAGATTTATTTTAAAATTCCACAAGGTTTGCACGGAGACAATGCTTTTGATCACGATATGAGCGTGTATGATAGCCAAGACGGCGCATATAGTATAGAAAGTATGTTTGTTAGTTTTATCCATTCGCAAGGTGGCGGTATGCTTATGGGTGGCAAAAGTAGCCTAAATACTGAAATTCCCGTTAGGCAGGCTTTTAGAACTATGCCTATTTACAGTCTTGCTGATGTCGTAAGTAACAAACAAACTCAGCAAGACTGGCTAGATCTGGATACATTTTTACAAACAAACAATCCTTACAGCAGTATTTTTGGCGAACCTAGCTCTAGCACAAAGCTAAAAATGCTAC
>NZ_JANQCT010000031.1:0-10244 GCF_024723495.1 Campylobacter sp. RM19073
TTGCCTAGTTTATAGCTTAGATGATTTTTGAAATTTGCTGCTTTTTGGTAGCTAGTTTGTAAGGCTTTAATCTCATTATCTTTTTTAGATATCTGCTCTTTGAGAGAAATTATCTGATCTTGTAAAGATGGCTCTTGTGGTGGTTGTGGCGTGGTTTGTGGTTTTACTACAGATACTGGCTGTTTGCTTATTTGTATTAGCTCTTCAAACTGCATTTTTCTGGGATAAAATGGCTTTATAGTTTGGTTTTGAATTCTACTCTCTAGCTCATCTAAATAATAATTTATATCTTTCATTGCATCTATACCATCAAAATCTGCAAAATGATACTCCCACCATTTTAATTTTAAAAGCCTATTTCTTGTTGGCTCGTCAAAGCGGTATTTTAGTATTTTAGCTGGGCTTCCGCCTACTATAGCATATGGCGGTACATCTTTTGTAACGATGGCATTTTGAGCTACTACGCATCCTGTATGTAGAGTAATTCCTGGCTTTAAAAGAGCGTTTGTGCATACATATACATCATTTTCAAATATTGTTAGTGGCGATGGTGAAACTAAGTGATGACATGGGGTATGTGTATAAGATTTGCCAATTTGTCTTATGCTTGCATCTTTAAAAATATAAAAAGTTGGATTATATATAAAAGATGAAGTTGAAATAGTATCCAAAGAAAGATAAAAATTTAATTAATATTTAGATTAAAATTGATGGTAAAAGCTTGGCACCACGCCAAAGGGCGTAGCACACTAGTCAAATTCATCTTCATCATCATTGGAGTTTAAAAGCGTTACTTTAACGGCTCCAATGCTAGTTCCATCCATCTTTATAACTTCATAAATGCAGTTTTGATCCTCTATAGTATCGCCCACAACCGGTAATCTCTCAAATAGATTAAACACATAACCGCCAATCGTAAGCTGCTCTGTCTCTTCATCAAATCTAATACCCATTATCTCTTCAACGGCTTCTATCTCAAATCTACCATTGAATTCATATGTATCATCGGCAATTTTTTTATAGTTTTGGTCTTTATCATCGTGTTCGTCATTTATATCGCCCACTATCTCTTCGATTATATCTTCCATAGTAAGAAGTCCTGCTGTCCCGCCATACTCATCTACTACAAGGGCGGCTGAAATTCTATCTTTATTCATCATAACAAGAATTTTGGATATTGAGCTATTTTCTGGGACTATGATAAATTTTCTTACGATTTTATCCAAATTTTCTATTTTGCCATCTAGATCGTTTTGTAAAATATCCCTTATATGAATCATACCCAAAACGCTATCTTTGCTACCATCGATATATGGAAATCTAGTATATTTGCTCTTTATTATTATGTTCATATTTTCTTCAAAACTCAATTTTTTATTTAAGCAAACAACATCTTTGCGTGGAGTCATAATCTCCTTAGCCACTGTATCACTAAAATCAACGGCGTTTTTTATAATCTCGCTCTCCATGCTATCTAGCACACCGCCTTTTAAGCTCTCGCCAACGATGATTTTAATCTCCTCTTCAGAGTGCGCTAATTCGCTCTCTCTAGCAGGTCTAATGCCAATTAGCTTTAAAAACATAGCCGCTATAAAGTCAAATGTGCGAATAACTGGGAAAAAGATAATCCAAAAAAAGTATAATGGTCTAGCTATCAAAAGCACGGCTTGTTCGGCCTTAGCGATTGCTACTGACTTTGGTACAAGCTCACCAAGGACAACATGCAATAAAGTAATAAAACTAAAAGCGATAACAAATGATACTGTGTGTAAAGTAGTGATATTATCAATGCCAAATATCGATTTTAACGGCTCTCTAATAATATCAGCCACGGCTGGTTCCCCAATCCATCCAAGAGCAAGGGAGCTAAGGGTAATGCCTAGTTGCGTAGCACTAAGATAAGTATCTAGCGAATTTGACATTCTTAGGGCGAGTTTAGCATTTGGTCGTCTCTCTTTGACAAGCTCTTCTAAACGAGACCTTCTAACCTTAACAATACAAAACTCAGACAAGACAAAAAAGCCATTTAAAAATATGAAAATGGCTGCCAAAATTATCATAATAATGGGGTAACTCTCCAAAATATGTCCTTAAAAATCTAGATAAATAGCTCCAATTATAGCATAAATTTTAGAAATTTAGACTAATTTGAGCTTTGCTGGATTAAATTCTCTCTTGTTTTATTATCTGTCTCATACTCAAAACCACCGCCAAAAGCCTTAAATACAGAAACAATGCTATTTACAGCTTCTAAATTCGCACTAGATAAGCTTAATTTTGCCGATAGCAAATTTCTTTGAGAATCTAGTAGCTCCAAATGACTACTATAACCAGCATCATAGCGACTTTGAGCTATGTCATAGACCTTTTGTTGGCTTGATACTAAATTTTCCATACTACGGGCTTTCATAAGCGAATTTTTCCTATCATCAAGTGCGGTTCTAATCTCGCTAAAGGCATTTTTAACAGCCTTATCATAGGCTAAAAAAGATGCGTTTTGATCCAAATTTGCTAGCTTAACACTATTATATGTGCGACCAAAATCTATAAGCGGTGCTAGTAAGCTCCCGCCTACATTCCACGCTGTTTTATTAGAATTTATCAAATTATCTAAATCATTGCTAGTATAGCCAAACATACCTGTGATGGAAATTTGAGGTAGCCACTGAGTTCTAACTACACCGACTAAAAAATTGCTTGACTTTAATCTCTCAAGCGCACTTGCTACATCGGCTCTTTTTAATAAAATATCTGAGCTAATACCGCTTGGAACTTCAGGCAACATCGGTAAATTAGTAGATACATTCATATCAGAATACAAAATTTCATTTAAATCTCCGCCAACTAATATTACAAGAGATGAGTTAGCTTGTGAGATTTGCATTTGTAAGCTAGCTAGCTGAGCCCTTGCCTCATCAGCAGTAGCAACAGCTTGAGCGTATATCAACTCATCTATCTCACCAGCAGCTAATTGCATAGCTCTATACTCCACACTTTGAATATATGAATTTAGCGTATCTAGCAAGATCTGCTCTTGCTCTTTTAAGGAGACAAGCAAGAAATATGTATTTGCCACGCTACTTGCTAGGCTAATTCTAGCACTCTCATAATCAAATTTAGTCGCATTATATATAGACTGACTTGCATTTGCCTTATCTCTTACTCTACCCCACAAATCAAGCTCATAGCTCAAAACAGCACTTAGAGAAAATTTATTTATATTATTGCTACTAGTATCTGCCATGCCCTCTTTAGTCGCTTCGCCTTGTAATGAGATATTTGGAAGATACTCAAGCCTATCTAGCCTTAGATTGATTCTAGCTTTTTCTATATTATTTAACGCAATGAGTAGATCGCTATTGTTTTGTAATGATTTTTGGATTAATATATTTAACTTATCATCACCAAAGCTCTCCCACCACTTCTGACTAACGCTATAATAATCCATCTGGTATCTATACTCTTGCTCTATCTCAATCATATCAGGACGAAGTGAGCAACCACTAATAATAGCTGCTATAAAAACCATAATAATCCTATTCATCTTTTGCTCCAAATTTAGCTCTTTTGCTATCTAGCCACTCATTAAAGCTCTCTAATATATAGAAAAATAGTGGCACAAAAAATATCGCAATTGTAGATGCTGCTATCATACCACCAATTACGCCAGTACCTAATGCGTGGCGTGATGCAGCACCTGCTCCAGTAGCTAACGCCATCGGTAAAACCCCTAAAGTAAAGGCTAGTGAAGTCATAACAATCGGTCTAAATCTCATCTTAGAAGCACTAATGGCCGCATCTTTTATGCTTTTACCAGCGATATGCTCCTGCATAGCAAATTCAACTATCAAAATCGCATTTTTAGCCGCTAAGCCTATTAAAAGAAGCAATCCAATCTCAAAATAGACATCATTGCTAAGACCACGCAAATATGTAAAAGCTAACGCCCCAAATACCGAGAATGGCACGGCTGTCACAACCGCTAAAGGCATTAGCCATCTCTCATATTGAGCTGCCAAAATCAAAAATACAAATATAAGACCAAATACAAATGCTTGAGCTCCTTTACCTGTGCTACTGACCTCTTGATATGCTGAACCGGCCCAACCTATATTATACTCATTACCAAGCTCTTCTTTTATAATCCTTTCAATCTCTTTAATAGAATCTCCAGAAGTATATCCAGGCTTTGGCTCACCCATAATTTTAGCGGCTGGAAATCCATTAAATCTATCGACATTATCAGGGCCAAGACCCCTTGTAAGAGTAACAATAGAATCAAGTGGCACTAAATTTCCACTTGCACTACGCACATAAAGTAGCCCCAAATCATCAGGAGAATCTCTATAACTCTCATAGGCTCTTATATTTACCTTATAGGTCTTACCAAGGATGTTAAAATCATTTACATAGTATTGACCTATGGTTGAATTGATAGTATCAAATATATCATTAAATGAAATTCCCATCATCTTAATCTTATCTCTATTTAGCGTTAGATTATATAGAGGGAAATTAGTATCAAGCGTGGTTCTAACTTGAGTTAAAACTGGGCTTTGATTGGCTTTTGCTACGACTCTTTGCACATCGGCTTCTATTTGATTATAATTCTTACCGGTTATATTTTGTGCGTATAATTCAAAACCACCTGTCATAGATAGCCCCATAATCGGCGGTGGCGTAGTCACAAAAGCTAAAGAGTTTCTATCAGCACCATAGAGCATACCCATAAATTGCCCCGCCATAGTAGCGGCTGAATTTTCTATACCGGGACGCTCATTCCACGGCTGAAGAGTGATAAACATCATACCAGCATTCTCTCTAAGCGACCCAGCCATCATATCATATCCTGTTAGCGTGGTTACGCTTTTGACATTTGGATTTTTAGATACAACACTTTCTATAAATGCAGCATCTTCAAGAGTTCTTGGTAGGGTTGAGGCTGGAGGTAAATTTATGATAGTTAAAATACTTCCCTTATCCTCAGCTGGGACTAGTCCGCTAGGAATTATCTTAAACAGCTCAATCATCATAAAAATTATAATCCCAACGCTAATTAAGCTAATAATCACATGACGCAAAATCCTTGCTACACCAGCTGAGAATATCCTTGTTGAAAAGTCAAAAAATTCATTAAATTTACGCACAAACCAAAATGGTGGTTTCTCCTTTTTACGCAGTATTATCGCACAAAGTGCAGGAGTAAGAGTAAGAGCTACAAGCCCTGATATACACACAGATACAACCAAAGTTAGAGCAAATTGCTTTTGTATCACACCCACAAAACCTTCCATAAAAGAAACTGGGATAAATACCGCTGAAAGCACTAACACAATGGATATAACAGGTGCCATAATCTCATCCATAGCCTTGATGGTGGCTTCTTTGACGCTTAAATTTGGCTCTTCGTGTAAAATCCGCTCGACATTTTCTATAACGATAATGGCATCATCAACGACAATCCCAATAGCCAAAATAAGAGCAAAAAGGGTAATTAAATTTACAGAAAATCCCATTATATAAATTCCCGCAAATGCCCCCAAAATAGATACTGGAACGGTAAGCAGTGGAATAAAAGTAGCCCTAAGATTTCCTAAAAACATATATATAACTATCACAACCAAAATAATTGCTTCTATAAAGGTTTTAATAACCTCATCAATAGATACTTTGACAAATTCAGTCGTATCATATGCTACTCTATAGGTCATATCCCCTGGGAAACTCTCTTTTAACTGATCGACTCTAGCCTTTACAGCTTCAGCAGTTTCTAGGGCATTTGCACCACTTTGTAAAAATATAAGCACTGGCACCATACTACCACCATTAAAACGCCCAGCAAATGCATAACTTTGCGATCCAAGCTCTATACTAGCGACATCTTTTAATCTAATAATATTACCACTTAAATCAGCCCTTACTATAATATCTTCAAATTCGCTAATCTGCGTTAGCCTACCCTCTGGCTTGATAGAATATACATAAGGGTTACCCGTAGCCATAGGCTGCTCACCAATCTTACCAGCTGCATATTGTGAGTTTTGCTCTCTAATGGCCGCTATTACCTCATTTATAGTCATATTATAGTGTTTTAGCATTTCAGGCTTGATCCAAATTCGCATAGAATACTCTTTATTACCGATTACTACGGCATCCCCTACGCCTTTTACACGCTTTAGCTCATCTGCTATATTGATACTTACATAATTAGATAGCTCTGTATCATTCATCTTTTTGCTTGGATCATAAAATGCTAAAACCTCTAATATATTACTACTTCGCTCATCAACCTTTACGCCAACCCTACGCACCTCTTCTGGCAATTTTGATAGTATCGGACTTACTCTATTATTGACATTTACTGAAGCCGTTTGCGGATTGGTGCCAATTTCAAAAAATATATTTAAGCTCATAGTCCCAGATGAGCTTGATGTGCTTTGCATATATATCATATCATCAACGCCATTTATAGCCTCTTCTAATGGAGCGGCTACGGCACTGGCTATGGTTTGAGCATCAGCACCACTATATGTGGCTTGGACGACGATTTGTGGTGGGGTGAGTTGTGGATACTCCTCCACGGCGGCATTTTTAAGCCCGATTAAACCAGCTAAAACAATTATGATAGAGATAACGCACGCAAAAACTGGGCGATTTATAAAAAATTTAGAAAACATCTATTCGCCTTTTGTTGCTACAATCTGCACAAGCGAGCCATCTTTGATCTTTTTAAAATTATCCAAAACTACCTTATCTCCATCTTCTAATCCACTTGAGATTACTACGCTTATGGCATCTTGAGAGGCAATTTTAATGGCTTTTTTTACCACTTTATCATCTTGAACGACATATACAAATGGATTTACTAAATCTTGTAATACGGCAATTTGCGGAATTTTAAATCCATTTTTTTGATAAAATCCATGCACTTTAACAGCGGCAAATACTCCTGGGCGAATTTGGGTTTGGTTATTATCAAATTTAGCCTTTGCTTTTATCGTGCCACTATTTTGATCGATTACGCTATCGATAAAATTAATAGTCCCATTATACTCATTGCCATTACTTAGCCTAATCTCCACTTTAGAATCTAGCTGCTTCCACTGACCGCTTGCACTTTTTTCATCTATATTTAACTTATCAGTATCAGAAATGCCAAATTCTACAAATATCGGATTTAGCCTTGTGATACGCACTAGATCATTATCAGTAGCACTCACATATGAGCCAACATCTTTAAGAGTATCGCCAATCACCCCATCAAATGGTGCCCTAACCACCGAATAATCCAAATCCACTTTAGCGTTATTTAAATTTGCTAGTGCTGAGCCATACGCACTACTAGATGTGTCAAATTCTTTAGCTGATATTGCATTTTTAGATCTTAATATCACTGCTCTATCATATTGTGCTTTGGCGTTTTTATAAGTTGCTAGCTTCTCATTATAATTGGCTCTATATTTTGCTTCATCGATTTGATATAGCTTCTCTCCTTGTTTAATCGTGCTTCCAGGGGTAAAAAACTGCTTTTCAATGGAGCCAACTACCTTACCTTTGATAATCACATCCATATCACTAACAACTTGACCATTAAATTCAAGAGTTATCGGAATATCTCCCATCTTTGCTACCAATACGCTTACTGGCAATGCTGGAGCGGTTTGCTGAGTGCTATTTTTCTTACTATCGCTGCAGCTTACCATCATCAAAGCAGTAAAGCCAAGAGCCAAAATTCTCCCTAATTTATTCATACATAGCCTTTCAAATTTTTGCGATATTCTACAACAAATTTAATAAAAAAAAATTAATATAAGCAGTTTTAACCAAAAAAATGATTAATATTTTCCAGTTTTATCTTGATATTTATTATCAAAAGGAGAGCCAAATCTCCATTTGATAATTATTTTGAATTTAAAGCTTTTTCTAGCTCAATCTGTTTAGGATAGACAAAAATTGTTTTACGATCAACGCTAATTAACTCTTTATTATCATTAGCGTATGCATGAATCATAATATCTATTGGCGTATCGTGTCTAGTATCATTTACCAAAGTATGGGTGGTGCTTAGCACTACTATAATCTTCTTCTTGCCACCAGCTTTGAGAGTTATAGGCTTTAGAGGTCTATCGATTGCTATTTTAGTCTCATTGACATCAAAATAGTAAGAGTGCTCTGTATTATCTGTATTTTGGATTAAAAATGTATAGGCGTTTTGAACTTTTAAGCTATTATCATCAAGCACTTGAATGCTATATAGCTGGGTTGCTCTATTTATGTTTAGTAGCATATGCTCTTTTTTAGTCGTCATAACGCCAAGTGCGATTATAGCTACGCACAGCACAACCATATAAGCAATTGTTCTAAATCTAAAATATTTAACCTTATTTCCAGTTTTTACAGCCTTAGCACTTGTCCAGTTTATCAAACTTTTTTTACCAAGCTTACCCATCACTTCACTACACGCATCGCTACACTCTAAGCAGTTTATACACTCTAGTTGCATGCCTTTTCGTATATCAATGTGAGTTGGACAAACCCTCACACAAGCCTCACAGCCAATGCACTCTGCATCTGGGGCGGTAGGCTTTTTGCCTAATTTCATATGGCCATCATAAATTTTACCACCACGATTTTCATCATAGATTACTTGAATGGTATCATTATCAAACATAACGCTTTGAATTCTCGCATACGGACAGACATAAACGCAGAAATTCTCAGCCAAATACACCACATCAAATACTAAAAACGCACTAATTCCTATTAAAATTCCAACTAAAAGCTTATGCTCTGCTGGATTAGCAAGATAAGCAAAAAAATCCTCAGGTGGCACAAAATACCACATAAAATTACTCGCAGCGACAAAAGCAAGAGCTATCCAGATTATCACTGAGATAAATTTTTTAATGATGTTGCCATCAAATTCTTTTTGCTTGTCTTTAATATTTTTACGAATTCTAAGAATTTTGGTGCTGATTAAATCTCTATAAATTACACGAAATATCGTCTGCGGACAGGTCCATCCGCACCAAACCCTTCCGCCTAAAGTAGTCATAAAAAATATACTCAAAAACAAAATAATAAGCAAAAATGGCATCAAATATAGCTCTTGCATATCAAATGAAGTAAATAGCAAATGTAGCTGCTTTTTATCAAAGCTAAGCAAAAATAAATGATTGCCGTTAATACGAATAAATGGAGTTATCAAAGCTATTAAAGTAACGATAGAATAGACAATATAGCGTCGCTTCGTGTAGTGCGTAGGAGAGCAAGACATTTGGAATTTCCTTTGAATTTTTGGCGACGATTATATAACTTCTTATATTAAAACATAATTAATAAAAAATTTTATATTATTTGTAATGAGTATTTAAGTTAAATTTGATTAAAATTACAATTTTTAAATTTTAAACGAAAGGTGGTGAGGATCGTGCCAGGAGTTAAGGTACATCCAAACGAGTCTTTTGATGAGGCATACAGACGCTTTAAAAAGCAAACTGATCGTAACTTAGTAGTTACCGAAGTTCGCGCTAGAAGATTTTTCGAGCCTATGACTGAAGTTCGCAAAAAGCAGAAAATTTCAGCTCGTAAAAAAATGCTTAAAAGACTCTATATGCTTAGACGCTATGAGTCAAGACTCTAATACCATAATGACCGCTTCGGCGGTCTTTTTAACGCTATTTTTATAGCTTTTTTGAATTTAACTATATTTTCCATTACGTTTTAGATATGTGTAGGCAAATGATAGCACTCCGCAAAAATATTTATTAGTGATGGATTAGCAAAATTTAATCTTATAGCTAAATTTTACTTTAATATTAGCTAGTTTAAGTGCCTTAAAAAATTCCATAAAATGGTAAAAATGGCTAGTGTGGCAAAATATTTATCCTTTGGGGCTAGAGTTTTATCATTAAAGCTATCATCAAGATATTTAATAGCCTTATCAAATATTGAGTTTTCACTAACGATTGACGCTTCTATTTGTTTATAAACACTAATTAGCTTATTTGTGTCTAAATTTAGCATTTTTTCTCCTTTATTTATATTATTTTAACTTCGCAAGACGGGGCTAAGCCCAGCTTTGCGACCAAAGTTTAGCACTTTACAAAAACCTCGGCTAAAGCCGTCGCATTCGCTGGTTTTCAAGGAAACCACCCCTAAAGGTGTCGCATTCGCTGGTTTTCAAGGAAACCACCCCTAAAGGTGTCGCATTCGCTGGTTTTCAAGGAAACCACCCCTAAAGG
>NZ_JANQCT010000032.1:0-9806 GCF_024723495.1 Campylobacter sp. RM19073
GGTGCCTTACGCCACTAATTTTATAAAACAAATTTGAACCAAATAGGGTAACCATACGAAGTAGGGACTTTAGGGGTTTCCAAAACCAGCGAATGCGACGGCTTTAGCCGAGGTTTCTGTGAAAGGATCACCTTTGGTCGCAAAGACTAGCCAAGCTAGTCTGCGAAGTTAAAATAGGTTAAAAACCATAAAATAGCTCTTTAACCTTATGAAATAAGCGTTTGTAAATTCAGAATCGCTTTATTTTCTCGTAATCTATCAAGCTTTTTTGGATTATGCCATTTTGTATATCTTTATGGCAAGCGGTGCAGTTTGCCTTAGATTTTATATCATCTCTTAAGAATACTTTTTCATCTATTTTTCTATGCTTTTTTATCCAATATTCATTTTGAGTTATGGCTATATTTTGGTCGTTTTTGGCATATTTTAGTATATTAAATGCTGTTTTATTGCTATTCATTTGAGCAGAATTAGCAAGTAAAAAATTTAATATATTTTGATTTGCCTCTTCATCTATGCTAGCATCATCGCCAAAGTGATTTTCTAAATTTGCCATCATTATCTCCCACGATTTTTTAGGCAGTAAAAATGGCGGATAGAGCATATGACAGCTTCCACACTCTTTAGCAAATACGGCATTTTGTGAGCTATAATCCACCTTTAAAGCGTGAGATTTTAATATAAAATTATCCCTATTTAAAATATATAAAAAAGCAGAAATTATGGCTATAATCCACACTAAGCAAAAGATTTTTTGAGCTAAATTTGCCTTTACGCTCTCATCGTTTTTAGTTAGTTTATAGCCTGTTATCATAGAGTTTAAAGCATCATTTTTATGTATAAATTTATCTATCAAAGCCCCACAAATATGGATAATAGCCACTATTAAAAGCAGATTTGCCGATACTTCGTGTATGGATTTTACAAATTTAAGCTCATTATAATTATTGTATAAAAATGCAAAAATTCCGCTATTTTCATCTATTCCATAGAGCATAAGCCCAGATATAACGCAGATAAATCCAAGGCTTAGCATAATTATGATTGCTATGCTTGAGGCGGGATTATGCCCTATAAATTTCTCTTTTTTGCTAAAAAAAGATAGGAAATATCCGCCTAATCCGCTAAATTTAAAATCGCTAAATTTAGAGTATTTTGTCCCGATAAATCCCCAAATTATCCTAAATATAATCGCTACGCCAAATATCACGCCAAAAGCGGCGTGAAAATATAGCAAACCATCAAATTCGCTAAGCAAATATGATATAGCAAGACCAAGTATCAATGCAATATGAGAAAATCTCGCCGCAAAGCTGTAAATATAGCTCTTAATCACGCCAAGCCCCATAATTTGGTATATCTATAGTTTTTTTGCTATATATTCCAAGATCGGCTTTTTTATGACAGGCGGTGCAGTTTGATAGAGTTTTGACCTCTTTTTGCGTAATCATCCATTTTTCTATCTTTTTATGCTTTTTTATATGGTATGGAATTTCAGTTATAGACTGGTATAAAACGCCATTTTCTAGCGATTTTGTGATTTTCGCACTTCTTTTATAATTCATCGCATTTTGACTAGCATTTGCCAAAAGATAGCTAAGTATGCTTTTATTTGTCTCATCATCAATGCTCGCATCAGTGCCATAGTGATCGGCTAAATTTTTCATTATAAACTCCCAAGACTGAGCTGGCATAAGACCTGGCTGATAGCCAAAATGACAGGTGGCACACTCTTTTTTATATAGCTCATTATCTACTGGTTTTACATCTAAGCCCTTTGCTTGTAAGCTTAAAATAGCTACAAATATAAATAGTAAAAATCTCATTTTTTCTCCTTATTGTTTGATTAGATAGTAAAGGACATCGCCTTTTTCTATAGCGGTTCCCTCTCTTAAATACACATCTTTAAAATTCCTTTTTAGCCATTTTTTTACCTCTTTTACATCACTTAGTCTAGATGGATTTGCACTTGATGAAAGTGGGGCTATGGTTTTGTTTGTAAATATATTTGTGGCCTCTTTTTTAAGGTCGCTTCCATGGCAGCTTTGACAGGATATTTCTTGCGAGTTTTTGCCAATATTTTTGGTAGTAAAGATTTTTCCACCCCTTAAAGCGTCAAAATCTTTGAAATTTGGATCTAGCTTTTTAGCTTCTAACCTTAGCTCATCTATATAGCCTTGCATAGCAGGATTAAACTGGGCGGCATTTAAAGCATACGCACACAAAAATAGTAACGCTACTTTTTTCATAATCTCTCCTTATAAAATGATGTGGAATTATAAGTAAAAATTGTTTAATCGTTGTTAAATTTATCTAATATAATTAAAAGCTGAATTTGGGTAGAATGCCGCCTAAAGGAAGTAGATGAGAGCTAAAAATATAACAATTATAAAATTAAAAGATGATATTACAAAGTGTAAAAATGGCCTAAAGAGCAATTTTATGCGTCTTGGGGGTAGGAATTATGGAATTTATCAATCCAAAGAGATAGATAAGTTTTTAAAATCAGCCTTTGATATACTTAAATTTGATTCATTTGGGGATTTTGAGCCAAATGATGATAGTGTGCCTTTGTGTGTGATGGCTATTGGCAGCTACGCACTTGCTGAGATGAGCGTTAAGAGTCATATAGAACTAGCTATAATATATAAAAATGAGCTAGGCTACAACTCCAAATCCATAGCTTATAGATATACTAATATCTTAAAAGATGTTGGCTTAGATGTTAAGGCTAAGCTCTATGAGAGAGATGAGCTTGATTTGATTGCTAATGATATTGAGCTAACGGTGCTATTTAGCCATATTCGCTTTGTGTGCGGATCAAAAATGCTATATAAAGATATTAAAAATCAAATATCTCAAATAAATGAGAGCAAAAAAGATGAGTTGATTATGTATCATCTGCATAAACTTGAGCCGATGAATTGTCCGCACTATTTGGATTGTAGTCCAAATTTATTTAGCGGAAATGGCGGATTTATGGATTATAAAAGGGTATTTAGCCTTTTTGGCACAAATCCAAAAACAAGTGTATTAAAATATATTGATGAAAATGAGTTAAGTGAGATGAATTTGGCATTTGATTATATTAGCTCACTTCGCTCAGCTCTTCAAATTAGCGGTGGTGGAGAGATTTTGGGGCGTGAATATTTAGATTTAGTTTGTGAAGTTATGCAAACAAAAGCCAAAAAAGGTCTAAGCCCACAAGAGATACTACTAAGCAAATGCCTATGGGCTATGCATACTATATATATCTATTCTAGATATTTAGCTAGAAGTGCCTTTGGTGTTAAAATATCTTTAGGTACAGCTAGAGTGTGCCGCTTACCAAGTGGGCTATATAATATCGCAAATACAATCTACGCACCAAGTCGTAAAAAGCCAAAAGATCTCAAACTCATACTTAAGGATTTAAGCCTTTTGCCAGATGTGGAGCTTAAATTTGATATAAGCGTTTTAATCTATATAAAGCGTTTAGAAGATAGTAGCTCTCCAAAGGTTTATGAGGGGTTAAAAAAGATATTAAACCGCAGACATAGCAAGGATATTTTAAAATTACTACTAGATAGCTCAAAGCTACTTAAAATCATAAAGCCAATGGAATTTAGCTCACATCTAGCTAGTTTAGAAGGTGAATATAGCCTAGATGAGAGTTGTGTGGCTATAGTTGCACAGCTTGAGAGGATTGAAGATAGATTTGCTTTTAGCCTTTATGCTGACCTTTGTGCTAATGGAAAAATGCTATTAAAGCTAGTAGCATTACTTCATCAAGCGTCGCCAAATTATGTAAGTAGTGCTAATATATTTCGCTCATATTGTGCGAAATTAGATTTGATGCAAAAGACCATAAATATGGGTATTAATCTGATTAAAAATCAAAATCAACTAATAGATATTTTATCAGAGCCAATTAGTGAGCCATTAATGCTAAATTTAGTAAGCTCTATAAAAGAAAAACAAGCCCTAAAATTATTATATATCCTAACTTACGCTAGGTTAAAAGCTAAGAATTTAAATCACTTTAATCAAGCTCAAAATGCCAAACTTCGTCAAATTTATGATAGTGCCTTAAGTGCTTTTGATAGCGATGAGAGTCTTATGGATATTGTCAATAAAAGGACTAAAAAGATTGAGCTTTTAAAAAAGCAAAAGGAATTTATCGCCTTAGATAAGCAGATTAAAGATCAAATTTTAAGCATAGAGTCTAATTGGTTTTTTAATAAATATAGCCAACAGCAAATAATAGATATAGCACTTAGAGCCAGTGAGTGCTCAAATATAGATCTAGAGCTAACTAGCCATAGTTTGCAAATCATAGCCAAAAGAAATTGGAATATGGCTATGGCACTTAGGGAACTTCGCGGATTTGATCTTGCGTATATGGAGATTTGTGAGCTTTTTGATGGTAAAAGCTATATAAGGCTTGATTATAATTCTAATATTGATAAGAGTAAAAATCAGATTATCCAAGCTCTTTGCTCTAAGGAGAAGCCGCAATATGATAAGCCAATAATCTTGCCAAATGAGGTTGGATTTGATATGAATTATTCTCAAAATTATGCTAAATTAAATATAAATTCAAAAGACCAGCGAGGCTTTATGATCTATATTTTAAGTATGCTTAGTAAATTTCAAATTAAGTTAGCAAATGCTAGAATACAAACCATCAAAAATCGCACTAGAAATATGTTTCTTTTATCTATGGAAGATGGGTTAAAAGAGAAGATTGATAAGTTTTTAAAAGAGATTATAACGGAGTAAAATATGTGTGGAATCGTCGGATATATAGGCAGTAAAGAGAAGAAAAATATTATATTAAATGGACTAAAAGAGCTTGAATATCGTGGTTATGATAGTGCTGGGATGGCGATTGCTACTAGCGATGAGATAGGCTATTATAAGGCAGTTGGAAAGCTTGAGAATTTAGCTAATAAGATGAAAGAGTGCGAGTATAAAGGAGATGGAGTAGCCATAGGTCATACTAGATGGGCAACGCACGGCAAGCCTACTGAGATCAATGCTCATCCGCATCTTGGCGAGTATAGCTTTGTTATCCATAATGGAATTATAGAAAATTATAAAGAGCTAAAAGATGAGCTAGAAGCTAAGGGCGTGAAATTTATAAGTCAGACTGATACTGAGGTTATAGTTCATCTTTTTGAAGAGTATAATAAGAGTGCTAAAACCCCATTTGAAGCCTATAAAAAGACAATCTCAAGGCTAAAGGGTGCTTATGCTACCTTGCTTGTGACTAAGGCTGCTGCGGGTGAGCTATTTTTTGCTAAAAATGCAGCCCCTTTGATAATTGCTAAAGATGGCGATGAGATTTATCTATCTAGCTCAGACTCTGCGCTTATCGGTCTAGCCAAGGACGCTATATATCTTGAAGATGGCGTTTATGGCGTAGCAAAGCTTGGGAATTTAACTATCTTTGATGAGAATAATCAAGAGATAAAGCCAAATTTCACCGAGCTACCAAAAGATAAAGGATACGCTTTAAAAGATGGCTATAGATTTTTTATGGAAAAAGAGATTTATGAACAATCCCAAGTGATCGCTGAGTGCTTGATGGGTAGATTAAGCGATAGTGATCTGAATTTGGATATAGATGAGAGTATATTTGAAAATATAGAAGAAGTGGTATTATGTGCGTGTGGGACGAGCTATCACGCCGCCCTTGTAGCTAGCTATCTATTAGAAAGACTTGCTAAGATTAGGGCTAGTGTGGTTGTGGCTAGTGAATTTAGATACAAAGAGCCATTTTTAAATCCAAATTCTCTATTTATAGTAATTAGCCAAAGTGGCGAGACGGCTGATACCTTAGAGGCTTTAAAGATCGCTAAAAGGGCGAATTTAAACACCTTAGCCATATGTAATGTGGATAATTCAAGCATTGTTAGAATGGCTAAGGAGGTATTGCTTACTCGTGCTGGGATAGAAAAAGGAGTGGCAAGTACCAAGGCCTTTGCCACTCAAGTCATTTGTCTATGGATGCTAACTTTAAAATTAGCTAAAATTCGTAGCACCATAAGCAAAGAGATGCTCCAAAATGAGATTAAAGCACTTCGCAATATCCCAACTATTGTAAATTTCGATAAAAGCTTACAAGAAAAAATTTATCGCAAAGCCAAGCACTATGTCCATGGGCATGGATTTTTCTTTATCGGAAGGGATATTTTTTACCCACTTGCACTTGAAGGAGCGCTTAAATTAAAAGAGATTAGCTATTTACACGCTGAGGGCTATCCAGCTGGAGAGATGAAGCACGGCCCAATAGCCTTAGCAGATGAGGGGCTATATACGATTGCGCTTTTACCGCAAACCATTTTATATGATAAAACCAAATCAAATATAGAGGAGTTAGCGGCTAGAGATGCGTTTATAACTACCATTTCTCCTTTGGAATTTGAGCTTAGTGATGATTTTATAAGGATAAATTCGCATTCGCACCCGATGAGTGAGTTTTTTGAGATTATGATTATATTACAGCTATTTGCTCTTGAGATATCTATTAGATTAGGCAATGATGTGGATATGCCACGCAATCTTGCTAAGAGTGTAACGGTGGAGTAGAATTAAATTTATTTTTAAAGGATATTGATGAAAAAGTTCATTTTAATCATTTCACTA
Source organism: Campylobacter sp. RM19073 (assembly GCF_024723495.1). Classification (NCBI taxonomy): domain Bacteria; kingdom Pseudomonadati; phylum Campylobacterota; class Epsilonproteobacteria; order Campylobacterales; family Campylobacteraceae; genus Campylobacter; species Campylobacter sp. RM19073. Next base: position 6,631 of record NZ_JANQCT010000032.1, read on the forward strand.
TTTTTTGGCGTGGTTGTAGCTGAGGATTTAGATCCTAAAAAGTTAGAAATCTCTTGCGATAATGGAGATATGGATGCTTGCTATAACCTTGGAGTTTTATATGATGATGGTAATGGTGTAAAGCAGAATTACCAAAAAGCTGCTAAGCTATATCAAAAATCCTGTGATAATAATCATATATTGAGTTGTGCTGCTCTTGGACGCTTATATATATTTGGCAATGGAGTAAGACAAAATCACCAAAAAGCCGCTGAGTTAATTAAAAAAGCGTGTGATAATAATGATACACTTAGTTGTATTGCTCTTGGGATTTTATATGAAAATGGCAAAGGCTTAAGACAAGATTACACTATGGCTAAGGAGTATTATGATAAGGCTTGTAAATTAGGCGATCAAAAAGGTTGCGATAGATATAAAAGATTAAGTAGTAGATAAATTTATATTAGCGTAGTAATCTTTTGGTTAAGATTTATCTCTTTTTATGGGATTAAATCTTAGCCATCTTATCAAGCCTTGATAGAAATGGGGCAATGCGATTTATACTCTCTTTTCTTTTAGATGAGTAGTAAGTTAGCCTTACTGGTTGAGTTTTGCCACACTCTCTTAGTTCGCTGATTTTTCTTTTTATTTGGCGGATTGTCCCGCTAACGCCATCTACAATCTTACAATTTGGCATTAAAGCATTAAAGCTATCTTTAAAATAGTTAAAATGCGTACATCCTAGCACCAAAAGCGAGATATTTTCTCTATTAAATCGCTCTAGCTCCTCAGCGATATACCTACGCACTTTATCAGTATCAAACTCCATATTTTGGGCAAACTCCACAAGCCTAGGCATAGGCAAGAGATATGTTTTATCGCTTAAATTTGATCGTTTTATCAGCTCATTTAGTTTAGCTCCTTTTATGGTAGCTGGAGTGGCAATGACTAGTATATCGCCACTTGAGTTCTCTCCTAATTTAACCGCTGGCTCCATCCCTATAATCGGCAAGGTAAATTTACTCCTAAGTTCGCTTACGGCTGCACTGGTAGCGGTATTACACGCAATGACGATTATATCAGCCATAGGGCGTAAAAACTCCACCGCATCAATGCTAAGGGCTTTTATCTCATCAATGCTTTTTACCCCATAAGGTGCGTTATCATTATCAGCAAAATAGATAAAATCACACCCATCAATCTCTCTCATAGCTTCATTTAAAAGGCTTAGTCCCCCAAATCCAGAGTCAAATACCGCTACAACCATTATCCAAATATCTCAAATTTCTCAAATAAATTTTCATCATCATCTATTAAGCCTCTTTTAATAAGGTTATTTACTATATTTTTATTACAATTAGTCTCCTTTGGCCACTCTTTTGTATAGCCATCATCTATATTTTTACGAGTAGCATCGATGAATATCTGCTCACCATCTATATGTATATCCCGCTGCGCATCGATACTATTTGTTATACGCCAAGTCATCATATATGGATTGTTTAATCTTGCGTCGCTATCTACGAAAATTACTATCTTAAAATGCCTTTTAAATTCCAAAAGAGAATTAAAAAGTGGCTTTAAATTTGACTTTTTATCTATTTTAACCATACAAATTGGATTTTTACTATCGGTAAAATATTGATAAATATCTAAAATATCAAGATTAATCTTTTTAAATTTACTTAGTAGCTCAGCATCGCTTATAACCTCTACTGGCAAAGGAGCATAATCGATAGAAGCGTCAATCCCTAGCTTACCACCATAGCAAGAATTTGGACTAGCATGATCTAATTGATCGCAAATTCCGCTTGTGATTAAGCAACTTTTAGGGCTAAATCTATTTAAAATAAATTTAGCCAAATTCTCATAATCTCCTAAATTTGGTGCGTCATCTGGGACAAATATAGCGTGCTTTACAAAGCTCATTTGCCCCACACCCCAAAATGCATGCATAATCTGCTGAGCGTGAGCTGGGTAAAGATGGTTAAATTTAGCCAAAATTAGATTATGAAATACCCCATTTTCAGGCATTTTATAATCGATTAAATCCGGCACACTTGTCTGTAAAAGTGGCAAAAATATACGCTCTGTCGCATAACCCATATATTTATCTTCTAAAGGTGGTTTGCCTACTACGGTTGCGGAAAATATCGGATTTTTTTTATGCGTTATTTTTGTAACTCTCATTAGCGGAAATGGCTCAATTGGCGTGTAATACCCAGTATGATCGCCAAATTTACCCTCATCTCTTAGCTCATTTGGATCTACAAAACCCTCGATTACAAAATCAGCATCAAAAGGCACATATATATCATTAGTAAGCGATTTTACCAGTTTTGGAGCTTTTTTGCGGATAAACCCATATAACATTAGCTCAAAAATATTTTTTGGCAATGGAGCTTGTCCGCACCATATATATAAAGGATCGCCACCGATAGCTACGCTAACTGGCATTTTGACTCCTGCTTTTTTATACTCGTGAAAAAAATGAGCCCCATCTTTGTGGATTTGCCAGTGCATTCCTAGCTCATCTTTTGAGTGAATTTGTAAGCGATACATTCCTAAATTTTGAGTAGTGCCATTTAGCGTTTTAGTATAGACTTGCCCCATCGTGATAAATGCGCCACCATCGTAATCCCAAGTTTTTAAAACTGGAAGTTTATATAAATTTGACTCCATTTGACACTCTTGGCATACTCCTTTGCCCTTTAATCTTTTTGGAAAAATGGATTTTAAGCTTAAAATATGAGAAAAAAAGTCAATCTTTTCTTTTATAGAATTTGGTTTTTTAGGCTTTAAAAGCATAGAAATTTCATTGGCAATATCATCAATATTACGCCCAAAAATCAGCTCCAAAGCCTTAAAACTACCAAAAATATTTGTAATAACAGGCGGAAATTTATCCCCATTTTTATTTGTAGGATTGGTAAATAATAATGCTTTAGAATCGCTCTTTTTAACCTCAATATAGCTAAGATGAGCAATCTCAAGCTCAATATCGCATGGCTCATCAATAATTTTTAAAAGATTATTCTCTTTGAGTAAATTTATATATCGTTGCATATTTTCTCCATTTTTAAACAGATAAGTCTATCATAATATATAAAATATTTAGAAAAATTAGATGGAATTTATGAATTTTGCTTATAAAATTCATAATAATATTAAATTTAATTGATTTTATACATCCCCCC
>NZ_JANQCT010000033.1:0-9611 GCF_024723495.1 Campylobacter sp. RM19073
GATTGAGTTGATAGAAAGATGACGCGTTAAAAGGAGAATTATATGGAAAACGATAATATGTTAGAAGAAGATTTAGTATCTGTAGGTATTCCTGCTTATAATCACGAAAACTATATTCAAGAGACTATTAGATCTATCATAAATCAAACTTATAAAAATATAGAATTAATTATATTAGATGATGGATCTACCGATAAGACATGGGAAAAAATATTGGAATTAGAAGATGAGTGCAAAAAAAGATTTACCAATATACATTTTGAAAAACAACAAAATATTGGTTGCACTAAAACCAATGCTAAATTAATATCTCTTGCAACTGGAAAATACTATATGAACATTGCTTCAGATGATTTAGCTAAACCAAATACTATAGAGATAGAGTATGAATTTTTAAAAAATAATCCAGATTATATTTTATGCGTAGGAGATAATGATCTTATAGATTCATCATCTAATGTTATTGCAATGGATGAAAATAGACATGTGGCTACCAGGCTATCAAAATTTATTTTTTATACCACTGTTGAGCATAGCACATATGACCTTAGTAGAAGTTTCCAAGATGATTATGCTAAAAGGTGTGATTGGAGAAAAGTAGAGGCGATAACATATGCTGATTTATGGCATGGAAATAAAATTCCAAATGTTGGACTATATAGATTAGATTTACTAAAACAAGTAGATTTAAATAATGCTATGTATCCTATTGATGACTGGGCTATTCATATTCAGTTGTTAAAAATAGGCAAGTATAAAGTTTTACCAGATATTTTAGGAACATATAGAATACACGAAAACCAACAAATTAAAAATAATGATAAATTAATTTTAGATATAAGAGTGATTCAATTTTATGAAATTTATCGACTAGAAACTGAATATCCAGAATATTTAACAGATGAATTATATGAAAATTGGTGGTTTAGAGCTTTAAAAAATAAATTTGATAAAACCAAGAATTCTATTTATTGGGATGAAAAATACTATTTAAATAAATATCCAGAAGTATTAGAGGCCGGATATTTGCCTATTGTTCATTATTTAACATATGGCGTATATAATGGATATTTACCTTGTGATAAATTTGAAAAATTTAATAAAGATTTTAAAAACATTAATCTTGCTATTGAAGGCCATAAATATTTTACACAAAGCAAACTCCCAAGATTATTTGGTTTAAAACTTTTTGGATTGAGATTATGCGACATTAAAACTATAAGTCCAGGTAATTACAATATTTATCTATTATCTATTCCATTTTTATCCGTTCGTACCAATGAAAAAGATATAAATATTAATTTTCTTACTTTACAAAGATTGTATGCAAAAATTAAAAATTATCGTAACAGAATATTGGAAAAGAATAAATTTGAAGAAAAGACAAAAATACTTGAAAAAAATAAAATAAACAGAAATGCCATTATAAATAAATTTAAAAATGGTGAAAAAATTACCATAGCTCTATTAACATCTAGGCCAGGAATGTGGAATTTTGACTCATTATATAATATTTTAAATAAAGATAATCGTTTTGATGTTAAAATAGTGGTAATGCCAGACCCTTATCAAGGCGAAGAAACTATGATTCATTATTTGATAAAAACCTTGAAAGAATTAAGGAATAAGGGTTATGAGCCAATATCTGGTTTTGATTTAAATACCCATAAAGTACTAGATTTTAAAAACAAAATTAACCCAGATATAATATTTTATTCTGATTTTTGGAAGCCACATTTTTTTAATGAATTTTATATTACAAATTTTCTAGATAAAATAACAATGCTTAATGATTATGGTTTTAATGTTATGCAAGAGAATAAGGTTGTTGTATTCGAGTTAAATAATATGGTTGATCTGTATTTTCGCCAAACTTATTTTCATAAAAAAATGGCTATTCCCTTAATGAAAAATAGAGGTAATAATATCAGAATTGTAGGAAGTCCAAAAATAGAATCTTTTTTTGATAAAGATTATCAGCCTGCTAATCCTTGGAAAATACAAAATAGTATAAAAAAGAAAATTATATGGGCTCCTCATTATAACAAAATGACTTCAAAGGATATGTATTGCTGTAATGCATTTTGGGAAATTTATAATACTATGCTAGAAATAGCTGATATATATGCAGATCAAATTCAAATTGCTTTTAGACCACACCCAATGCTTAAACAAAATCTTTATAAAGAATGGGGAAAACATAGAACAAATCTATACTTTAATGAATGGCAAACTAGAGAAAATACTCAAGTATTTGAAGACGAGTTTATAGATTTGTTTTTAACTTCAGATGCTATGATTATGGATTCTTGTTCATTTTTGGCCGAATATACAGCCGTTAATAAGCCTTTATTTTATACATCAACAAAAACTTCTAGATTAAATTTAAATGAATTTGGTAAAGAAATTTTTGAAAATGTATATAGTACAAGCAATAATCTAACTTTAGATATAGAACACTTTATTCAAGATGTTGTAATTAATGGAAATGACTACAAAAAAGAAGAACGAACAGAATTTGTAAAACAGTATTTCGGAAAAATTAATGGTAAAACCGCTTCTGAAAATATTTACGATGAAATTATTAAATTTTTAGAAAAAGGAGAGGTATAAAATGGCTACAATCGGTCTAATTATAGCAGGCGGAGTGGGTGCTAGAATGCAACAAGCGATTCCTAAGCAGTTTTTAACAGTTTATGATAAGCCAATTATCGCATATACTATGGAAAAATTTGAAAATCATCCAGAGATAGATATTATAGCTGTTGTATGCCTTGATGGGTGGGAACACATATTGGAAAGCTACGCTAAGCAGTATAAGATCACAAAATTAAAACATATATTTCCAGCTGGTGCTGTTGGGCAAGAATCTATCAAAAACGGGATTATGGGCTTAGCAGAGCATTATGATGATGATACTATAGTATTAATCCATGACGCCATTAGACCAAATTTATCAAAAGATATTATTTCAGATTGTATCGAAACCACAAAGAAACAAGGCAATGCAATTGCGTGTATTCCTTGTCAAGAAGCTATGCTCGAGACAAAAGATAGTATTTGTTCTGAATCTTCGTATCCTAGAGATAATTTAAAACGAACTCAAACCCCGCAAGGATTTAGATTAGGTATTATTAAGAATACCCATAAAAAAGCCTCTGAACTAGGAATTGTAAATTCAATAGCTAGTTGCACATTGATGATTGAAATAGGTGAAAAGGTATATTTTTCTATGGGCTCAGAGAAGAATATAAAATTAACTACTTTAGAAGATATGGAAATATTTAAAGCTTTACTAAATGGAAACAAAAATGATACCTAACATTCTAATGGATGAATATAATAAAATTACTAAATTATTAAATTATAATTTTAAAGATAAGAAATTTCTAATTACAGGAGCAAATGGATTAATTGGTTCATATTTAGTTGATTATTTGAGCTTCACCGGAGCTAAAGTATATGCTATGTCAAGATCTATTGATAAGCTTAAATTTAGATTTAATAACCAAAATATTAAACTAATAGAACAAGATTTAAATGAGCCTTTAAAAATCAATAATAAATTTAATTATATTATTCATGCTGCCAGCAATGCTCATCCACTTGCGTTTTCACAAGATCCAGTCGGCACTATGAAGACTAATTTGTTTGGAACAATCAATCTTTTAGAAATGTCTAAAAATTCAAATTCTAAATTTTTATACCTTTCAAGCGGTGAAATTTATGGAAATAATATAGACCATGATTTTACAGAAGATGATTTAGGGGTGGTTGATACTAAGATAGCCCGTTCTTGCTATCCTGTATCTAAAAGAGCCGCTGAAACTCTGTGCGTATCATATTGCGATCAATTTGGAATACATACAAACATTGCTAGGCTGTGTTATGTATATGGACATACAATTACAGATGATAACTCTAGAGCAGATGCGCAATTTTTAAGAAATGCTCTTTTAGGCAAAGATATAGCTATGAAAAGCAAAGGAACTCAGCGTAGAACATATTGCTATGTAGCTGATGCAGTTAGTGCCTTGCTATTTATATTATTAAATGGTGTAAAATCTGAAGTTTATAATATCGCAAATCCGCATTCAATAGTCACAATAGCTCAATATGCTCAAATCTTAGCAAATATAGCCAATGTAAATCTTAAATTTGAATTACCAGATGAGATAGAGCAAAAAGGATACTCCAAACAAGCAGATTCCGTTCTATCAGCTCAAAAGCTAATTAATATAGGATGGAAGCCACTATATGACATAAATGTTGGCTTAGAACACACATTTCGTATCAAAAAGGAGTCGATAAATGCTTAAAGAGTTAAAAGAGCAAGTTTTTAAAGCTAATTTAGAGCTTGTTAAGTACAATTTAGTAATTTTTACTTGGGGAAATGTATCAGCTAGAGATGGAGATTACATCGTTATTAAGCCTTCTGGTGTAGAGTATGATAAAATGAAAGCCGATGATATGGTTGTTTTAGATTTAGATGGAAATAAAATTGATGGGAAATATAATCCATCTTCTGATACTTTGACTCATTTAGAATTATATAAGGCTTTTCCAAATATTAAAGGCATCACGCACACACACTCCAACTATGCTACCTCATTTGCCCAAGCTGGTTGCGAAATAGTAGCCCTAGGCACCACTCATGCTGATTATTTTTATGGAGCAATCCCCATTACACGTCATTTAGATGAAATAGAAGTAGTAGAAAATTACGAAAAAAATACTGGAAAAGTAATAATAGAAGCTTTTAAAGGTATTGATTATATGGCAATTCCAGGAGTATTGGTAAGAAGTCATGGGGTGTTTGCTTGGGGTAAGAGTGCTGGCGACTCTATACATAATGCTGTCGTGATAGAGGAGCTAGCTAAAATGAATTATCAATCTATACAATTAAATCCAGATATAAAAAATTTTCCAAAATATATCTTGGATAAGCATTATAGCAGAAAACATGGTAAAAATGCGTATTATGGACAAAAGCATATTTAGTCTATAAAATTTTATAGACTAAACTATATTTATTATAATTTCATTTTTTTTTTTTGATAATCTACCGCCAAAGATTTTCTCAAAGGCGAAAGATGCAAAAACATACTAAAGAGAATGGAAATGTGGTTTATGGAGATCTTTCTAGGCAGGTAAATTTAAAACTAGATTTTAAAGGTAAGAATAATATTATATTTTTTGCTGGAGGTAGTAAAAATATAAATATTTGCTTTTATGGAAACAATGCGCTGGCATTCATAGGTAATAATACAATTATTTCAGGTCAACAAACCGCCATGAGTAGTGATAGTGTTTTATTTGTTGATGACAATTCTAGTTTTGGTGGAGTGACAATAAGACCTTTTGAAGCAAAAAACATAATATTTGGCAGAGATTGTATGTTTTCTTGGAGTACAGTAGTTACATCCACAGATCATCATTTGATTATGGATTGCAATACAAATAATAGAGTTAATTATTCTAAAAGTGTATATATTGGAGATCATGTTTGGTGTGGAATGGAGGCGACTATTTATAAAGGTTCATTTGTAGCATCTGGAGCCATTATAGGTACTAAAAGTTTAGCTACTAAGATATTCTATTCTAATACTGCAAATGCTGGCATTCCGGCTAAAGAGATAAAAAATGAGCTATTTTGGCTTAGGGATAGTCCATTTGCTGGTCAATGGACAAAAGAACAAACTTTAAAACATTCAAATATACCAAATGATGATTTTAAATTTACCTATAACAAAGCCGAGTTTTTATCCCCAAAAGCTATTGAAGAAAAACTTGATAGTCTTAAAACCGCATTTGAAAAGCTTGAATTTATCTATGATGCGATTTATTGTAATAAAAATAAAAATCGCTTTGCCTATTTTAAAGATATGCCTTATGATATTCCATTGCCAAAATATGAAAACAAATTTAAACTTTTAAAATTTGAAGAGATAAAACCTACTTTAACTACCCAATCAAAGTCAGTTGCTTCGCAACCTTCTCAGCCATCTTCATTAGAATTAGAAATAAAAATTCTAAAAGACAAACTTATATCTAAAGAACAAGAAATTAAAAATATGAAAGATAAAATTGAGAAACAAAATGCAAATATGCACAATTTAGAGAATAATTATCAAAAAGCTTTAAGAGCTAAAAGTCATCTAAGTTATAAACTCGGTCAAGCTCTTATAAAAGCTGATAAAAATCGTTATAAAGGCGGGTATATTAAATTTATTTTTGAAGCTATGAAAATCAAGAGAGAACATAAATATAACTAGCAATAGCAAAATCATATTTATAAAAAATCTTAATATTTGAGATAAGTAGTTGCATATAATTCTTAAAGTTAAGATTGTTACGGTGTTTATTGATATTAATTATGGCAAGGTTATTAAATAAATTTTTACAAAAAGTATAGTATAATTCCATAGCTTAAGTTATTTTTAGGTAGGAGATTATCCATTATGAAAGGTATCATATTAGCAGGTGGTAGTGGAACTAGGTTATATCCAATCACAAAAGGTGCAAGTAAGCAAATTTTACCTGTTTATGATAAACCTATGATATATTATCCGCTTTCTGTGCTAATGTTAGCGGGCATTAGAGATATACTTATAATTTCCACGCCACGAGATTTGCCTAGATTTGAAGAGTTATTGGGTAATGGGGCAAATTTGGGAATAAAGCTTTCTTATGCTGCTCAGCCAAGTCCAGATGGATTAGCTCAAGCTTTTTTGATTGGTGAAGAATTTTTAGACGGAAGTAGTGCTTGTTTGATTTTAGGTGATAACATATATTATGGTCATGGGCTAAGAAATTTATTATTCAAAGCCAAAGAGGCTATCAAACAAAATTATGCTACAGTATTTGGGTATTATGTTAATGATCCTGAGAGATATGGCGTTGTTGAATTCGATAAAAATGGCAAAGCAGTAAGCATAGAAGAAAAACCAGCTAATCCAAAAAGTTACTATGCGGTTACAGGATTGTATTTTTATCCAAATGATGTGGTAGAAAAAGCCAAATTGGTTAGACCATCCAATAGAGGAGAATTAGAGATTACCACGCTTAATCAATTTTATTTAGATGAAAACAGGTTAAATGTGGAAGTTATGAACAGAGGATTTGCTTGGCTAGATACTGGAACCCATAGCTCTCTTTTAGAAGCAAGTATTTTTGTTAAAACAATTGAAGATAGACAATCTTTAAAAATAGCATGTTTAGAAGAGATAGCTTATGATTTAGGATATATTAATAAACAGCAGTTGTTAAAAATGGCTGAACCTTTGAAAAAAAATCAATATGGTCAGTATTTGCTTAAACGAGCTAATGAAATTTCTGAAAAATAAAATGAAATTTACTAGATTATCAATACCAGATATTGTCTTAATCGAACCAAATATATATCAAGATGATAGAGGTTATTTTTTAGAAAGTTTTAGATTGGATAAAATTAGGGAATTTCTAGGCTATAATATTGACTTTGTTCAAGATAATGAAAGTAAATCAAATTTGTGGGTATTTAGAGGGTTACATTATCAAAAACCTCCATTTACTCAAGCAAAATTAGTAAGAGTTATTTCTGGTTCAATATGTGATATAGTTGTGGATATTCGTAAGAATAGCCCAAATTTTGGACAATATCTAAAAATAAATTTAGATGGAATATCAAAGAAGATGCTTTTTATACCAAAGGGTTTTGCTCATGGTTTTTTAACCTTAGAAAACAATACAATCATTAGTTATAAAACTGACAACTATTATAGTTTTGAACATGATAGTGGAATTGCTTATAACGATCCACAAATCGGAATTGATCTGGAATTTGATGAAAATAAATTGATTTTAAGCGATAAAGATAAGACTCAGCCGATGTTATCAGATATAATTAGTCCATTTGATTTTTAAGTATAAAACTATGGAAAGAATTTTAGTTTTTGGTGCTTATGGGCAGCTTGGTAGCGAGTTTCGATATTTGTCAAATAGGTACTCAAATTTTTCTTTTATGTTTCTTGGCAAAAATGATATTGATATTATAAACTTTAATGAAACTAAAGAATTTATCAAATCTAAGAGTTTTACTGTTATTATAAATTGTGCCGCATATACTAATGTAGATAAGGCTGAGGAAGAATTTGAATATGCTAAATTAGTTAATTATAAAGCTGTAGAAAATTTAGGTAAAATAGCTCATGATAATAATATTAAATTTATACATATCTCTACTGATTATGTTTTTAATGGTAATCATTGTTCTCCATATTGCGAATTTGATCAAGCCTTTCCAATTAATAAATATGGTCTTAGTAAATTAATGGGAGAACAAATACTTATTAATATGCAAATAAAAAAATGCATAATCATAAGAACATCATGGCTATATGGATATTATGGTAAAAATTTTGTATATACTATATTAAATGCTATTAAAGCCAATAATCCATTATCAGTGGTATCTGATCAAATAGGAACTCCAACAAATTCTAGAGATTTAGCTACTACAATTTTAAATATAGTTCCATTAATTAACAACGATAAACCGCAAATATATCATTATAGCAATGAAGGAGTAGCTAGTTGGTATGATTTTGCCAATGCTATAACTAGTATTAGTAAGATAAAGTGTCAAATATTTCCCATTGAGAGCAAGGATTACCCTACAATTGCAGTTAGACCATTATATTCTGTATTAAATAAATCTAAAATAAAGCAAGATTTTGGAGTAGCTATCCCATATTGGAGAGATAGCTTAGTAGAATTTATAAAAAGTATTAAGGAGTTATAATAATGAAATCAATACTACTTACTGGCACAGCTGGTTTTATAGGTTCAAATTTTGTAGAATATTTTTTAAATAAATATGAAAATTACATATTAATCAATCTTGATTTATTAACATACGCTGGAAATCTAAATAATCTTAATAAATGTTTTAATAATCATAGATTTAAATTTATTAAAGGCGATATTTGCAATAGAGAATTAGTGGAGTTTATATTTAAAGAGTATGATATTAAAGGGGTTATACACTTTGCAGCAGAATCTCATGTGGATAATTCGATTAAAAATCCGGGCGTATTTGTTCATACCAATGTTAATGGTACCTTTACTTTAGTTGATGTGGCATATAAATATTGGATGGATAGCCCATTTAATTATAAAAATAAATATGATGGTTGTAGATTTCATCATATTAGCACAGATGAAGTATATGGAACACTAGGAGATATAGGATTATTTACCGAAACAACTCCATACGCACCAAATTCGCCATACTCGGCAAGCAAGGCAAGTTCTGATATGATTATTAGAGCTTATGTGGAGACTTATGGGTTAAATGCAGTTATTACAAATTGCTCAAATAACTATGGCCCAAAACAACACGATGAAAAGTTAATTCCTACTATAATTCGCAATGCCTTGCAAGGAAAAAATATTCCCATATATGGCGATGGTAAAAATATTCGCGATTGGCTATATGTACTAGATCACTGCAAAGGCATAGATTTAGTTTATCATAATGGAGTAAGAGGCAATACTTATAATATTGGCGGCCGAAATGAAAGAACAAATTTAGAGATAGCTAACACAATTTGTGAAATATTGGATAAGAG
>NZ_JANQCT010000034.1:0-9509 GCF_024723495.1 Campylobacter sp. RM19073
TTGGATTTTTGATGATTGCGCTTAGTTGCTATTTGTTTGTTTTAAGAAGGAGTAGTATTGATAGGGATTATTGATTATGGTGCTGGGAATATTAGAAGTGTGCAAAATGCGCTTGAGTTTGTAGGTGCTAAGAGTGAGCTAGTTAGCGATGCTGATCGTTTAAAGGAGTATGATAGACTTCTTTTACCTGGAGTTGGTGCTTTTGGCAAGGCGATGGAAGAGCTAAAATCTCGTGGCTTAGATAGTGCGATTTTAGAGTTTATATCCAGTGGTAAGCCATTTCTTGGGATATGCCTTGGAATGCAACTTTTGTTTGATAAAAGCTATGAATTTGGCGAGCATAGCGGTTTGGGTGTGATTAAAGGAAGCATTGTAGAGTTTGACAAAACTAAATTTAAAGAGCCATTAAAAGTTCCGCATATGGGCTGGAATATGGCTAAATTTACAAAACAAAGCAAGATTATAAAAGGTCTTAAAGATAGTGCTTATCTATATTTTGTGCATTCATATCATGCTATTTGTGATAGCAAATTTGCACTAGCTTATACAGATTATGGATATGAATTTGTCAGTGCTGTAGAGTATGAAAATGTCTATGGCTTTCAGCCTCATCCTGAGAAATCTCACGATAATGGGCTAAGAATTATTAAGAATTTTATGGAGCTATAATGGAAAAATATATGGCAATAGATTTAAAAGATGGCAAGGCAGTAAGGCTATCAAAGGGGGTTATGGATAGTGCGAAAATTTACTCTAATGAGCCTTGGGAGCTAGCTAAGAGATTTAGCGATGCTGGGGCAAAGTGGCTACATATTGTAGATTTAGATGGGGCTTTTGCTGGAGATGCGTTAAATTTAAAAACCATAGAAAAGATAGTGAGTGCGACGAATTTAAATATACAAATTGGCGGTGGAGTTCGTAATGAAGAGCGTATAAAGAGCTATTTAAGCTCAGGTGTAACTAGATTGATCTTAGGCTCAGTGGCACTTAAAAATCCTGAATTTGTAAAAGAGATGGCAAAAAAGTATAGAATAGTTGTAGGCATTGATGCTAAAGATGGCTTTGTAGCGGTTGAAGGCTGGGCTGAAGTTAGCAAGATGGAGGCCACTCATTTAGCTAAATTATACGCAGATGCTGGAGTAGAGGCGATAATAGCTACTGATATTAATAATGATGGTATGCTTTGTGGGTTAAATTTAGATTTTACCACTTCTATCGCAAAGGCTAGTGGCATTGCCACAATCGCAAGTGGAGGAGTAGCAAATTTATCTGATTTAGAGGCTGCAAGCAAGGCTAAAGGGGTATCTGGAGTTATAATCGGAAAGGCGTATTATGAAGGCAAAATAGGGCTTAATGATATTTTTGGAAATAATTTTTAGTTATTAAAGTTATTTTAAAAGTAATTTTAGATAAAATACCGCCAAAGTTGTGAAAGGATAGTTATTGAAGTTATTAGTTGTTGATGATAGCTCTACTATGAGAAGAATTATAAAAAATACATTAGAAAGACTTGGTCACAAAGATGTATTACAAGCAGAGCACGGCGTGGAAGCTTGGGATTTACTTTGCCAAAATCCAGATATTGGTGTTTTGATTACTGATTGGAATATGCCTGAAATGAATGGTTTGGAGCTTGTCAAAAAGGTAAGAGCAGAGTCAAAATATGAGAATATGCCTATTATAATGGTAACTACAGAAGGTGGTAAAGCTGAGGTTATCACAGCGTTAAAAGCTGGCGTAAATAACTATATAGTCAAGCCATTCACCCCTCAAGTTCTTAAAGAGAAGCTTGAAGATGTCCTTGGGTAATGAAAGATAAATATTACGAATTAAAAGTCTTATCTTCGCAAATAGAGCTATTAAAAGATCTTGTATTTGAATTTGGATTTACCTGTATAGAAGAGATCGATAATGGCTTTATCATTAGAGATGAAGATAATTTAAATGATATTAAATGGGGACTTGAAGAGTTTGCTAATCGCCTTGAGTATGATATAAAGAGCGATTTGCAGCTTAAAGATAATAAAGATTGGATTGATGAGTATAAAAAGGGTGTAGCCCCTATCGTGGCTGGTGATTTTTATATTAGACCTAGTTGGGAGCAGCCAAAAGATGGGTTGATAGACATTATCATTGACCCAGCTCTTGCCTTTGGATCAGGGCATCATGAGAGCACAAATTCATGCCTAAAGCTAATCTCAAAATATGCTAAAGATTATAATGAAGCCTTAGATGTAGGCTGTGGTAGCGGTATTTTAAGCATAGCTATGGCAAAGCTAGGTTTGAGCGTGGATAGCTGTGATACAGATGAATTGGCAGTTAAAAGCACGATTGATAACGCTCAAAAAAATAGCATAAATATACACAAGGTCTGGACTGGCTCAGTGATAAATAGCGACCAATGCTACGATTTAGTGGTGGCTAATATTATCGCTGATGTTATACTATTTCTTGCAAATGACCTAAAATCTAAAGTCAAAAATAGTGGTATTATCATACTATCTGGAATTCTAACAAAATATAAAAGCAGAGTTATCAACGCCTTTAGTGAATTTGAGTTAGTGGAAAATTTAACTCAAAATGAGTGGGAGAGCTTTGTATTTAAAAATCAAGGAAAATAATGGAAAATAAAAATCAATCAAATGGAAATAATAATAGTTTTTTTAACAAAAATCCTATTTTAGTATTTGCGATTTTTGCTGTGGTGATGGTGCTTATATTTCGCAGTATAAGCCCTGATGAGATGGGGATTTCTAGTGGAAATTCTAAAAATATCAGCTACTCAGAGTTAAAATCACTCATTAAATCAAAGCAGATAAATGAAGTTGTGATTGGTCAAACCACAATCAAAGCAAGTGGAAATTCTCAAACATATGTGGTTAAAAAGGTTGCAAACGACCAGACTTTAGTTCCACTTTTAGAAGAGAATAATATCAGTTATGGTGCATATAGCGAGAGTAATTGGCTAAGCGATATGCTATTTTCTTGGGTTATTCCTGTGTTTATATTTTTTGCTATTTGGATGTTTCTTGCTAGTAGAATGCAAAAAAATATGGGTAGCGGAATTTTGGGTATGGGAAGCAGTAAAAAGCTAATTAATAGCGAAAAGCCAAAGGTTAAATTTGATGATGTTGCTGGAGTTGAAGAGGCTAAAGATGAGGTTAAGGAGATTGTAGATTTTCTTAAAAATCCTGAGCGATATATCCGCCTTGGGGCTAAGATACCAAAAGGGGTATTATTAGTAGGGCCTCCAGGAACTGGTAAAACCTTACTTGCTAAAGCTGTGGCCGGTGAAGCTGAAGTGCCATTTTTTTCAGTTTCAGGATCTAGCTTTATAGAGATGTTTGTTGGCGTTGGTGCAAGTAGGGTTAGAGATCTTTTTGAAAATGCTAAAAAAGAAGCCCCAGCTATTGTCTTTATCGATGAGATTGACGCCATTGGTAAAAGTAGAGCCGCTGGATCTATGATGGGCGGCAATGATGAGAGAGAGCAGACTTTAAATCAGCTTTTGGCTGAAATGGATGGCTTTGATAGTGATAAAAGTCCGGTAATTGTCCTAGCAGCGACTAACCGCCCAGAGGTTTTAGATGCGGCACTTTTAAGACCAGGTAGATTTGATCGCCAAGTTTTGGTTGATAAACCTGATTTTAAAGGTCGTGTGGATATATTAAAGGTGCATAGTAAAGAGGTTAAACTCTCAAATGATGTCAATATGGATGAGATTGGTCGTTTGACTGCTGGGCTTGCTGGGGCGGATTTAGCTAATATTATAAATGAAGCTGCTCTTTTGGCTGGTCGTTCTAATAAGGCTAAGATTGACCAACAAGATTTGGTTGAAGCGGTTGAGAGAGCTATTGCAGGGCTTGAGAAAAAATCTCGCCGAATAAATCCAAAAGAGAAAAAGATAGTTACATATCACGAGTGCGGACATGCCCTTATAGCTGAAACTACTAAAGGTGCTGATAAGGTTACTAAGGTTTCAGTTATCCCAAGGGGGATAGCAGCTTTGGGCTATACTCTAAATGCCCCAGAAGAGAATAAATTTTTAATGCAAAAGCATGAGCTTATAGCAAAAGTTGATGTTCTCTTAGGTGGTAGGGCAGCAGAGCAAGTATTTATCAAAGAGATTAGCACAGGTGCTAGTAACGACCTTGAGCGTGCTACTGATATTATTAAAGCTATGGTTTCAATGTATGGAATGACTGATGTAGCAGGGCTTATGGTGCTTGAAAAGCAAAGAAATGTATTCTTAAATGGTGGTCAAACCTTAAAAGATTATAGTGATGATATGGCAAAAAAATTAGATGAATTTGTAAAAAATTTCTTAAATGAGAGATTTGAAGCAGTTGTAGCTACACTTGAGCTATATCGTGGTGCTATAGAGAAGATGGTAGAGTCTTTATATGAAGAAGAGACTATAGAAGGAGCTAAGGTAAGGGCAATTATTAGGGAGTTTGAAGAGGCTAATGGATTGCCTACTCGTTTGGTTGATATCGAAGATGAGAATTCAGATATTAAAAAGGCAAAAGAGAATTAAAATAGATGGATAATCTAGGAATTATAAGCAAATATGGCTATAAATGCGTTTTAATATCGGGATTAATTTTTATACTATCTTGGGTTTTTGATTTTTGGTTTTGGCTTTTTGCTGCTTTATTTATTGCTACTTTATGGGTATATAGAAACCCTGAGAGACTACCACAAAGTGAAGAAGCAAAGGCTATTTTATCACCAATTGATGGGATTGTAGAGAGTATAACAAAGTGTAATTATAATGGACAAAGCTATAGCCAAATTGTGATTCGCAATAGAATTTTTGATTCTGGGGTTTTGCGTGCCGTTTGCGATGTTGATGAGTTGATTATCAAAAAACGAAGCGGTCTTAATATACATAGTAGCGATTCAAATCTAAATTTACTTAGTAACCGAGTTACTATAATGTCAAAAAAAGAGGATATTATAATCCGTATTAGCACTTCAGCGTTTAGCTCTAAAATATATTTAGAAAATTTCACTCATATGAAATCTGGTCGTAGAATTGGTTTTTTAAAAGATGGCAAAGTCGCAGTTTTAATGCCGTTAAATACGAGAATATCTTATTCCAAAGGGGATAAAATTAAAGCTTGTAATGTGATAGGTTATATAGATGAATAATAATAAATTTATATACATACTTCCAAATTTATTTACAGCCGGTAGTGCATTTACTGGTATTATTAGTATTTTAGCAAGTGCAAATGGTGAGTTTGGTAAGGCTATTTTTTATATTGTAGTCTCACTTGTGCTTGATGGTTTAGATGGTAGAGTGGCAAGACTTACAAAAACTACTTCTAAATTTGGGGTAGAATTTGATAGTTTGGCTGATTTAGTGGCTTTTGGAGTGGCTCCTGCTATGCTATTTTATTTTAGTATTGCAGATGAATTTGGTAGATTTGGCTCGCTTATTACGGCGATGTTTGTGGTATTTGGTGCGATTAGACTAGCTAGATTTAATATTACAACCAATGAAAATGAGCCAAATATATTTATCGGTTTGCCTATTCCAACTGCTGCTATAGTGGCTGGATTTTGGATTGGAATTTATAATAAATATGAGATTATGCAAGGATATGAGTTTGCATTTCTTATTTTAATGTGTCTGCTTTCTATATTGATGGTTTCTAATGTGAGGTATCCAAGCTTTAAAAAAGTGGATTTTAGCCGCTCAAATTACATTAAAGCTCTTGTTATATTAGTAATTATATTCTCTTTTTTATATTTATACCCATTAGAATCAGCCACTGCTTTGATTTCTATTTATACTATATATGGTATAATTCGCGCTATTTGGGCAATGTTTTTTGCCAAAAATATAAAGATAAAGGAGCAAAAATGATAGCAAATGGTAAAAAAATTTATATATTTATTTATAAACTCTCTTTGTTAAATCTGCTCTGTAGCTCTTTTTAATTCAAATTCATGCGTAATACGCTATAAAATATTTTAAATTTAAGGATAATAAAATGGATAAGATTATAATTTTTGATACGACTTTAAGAGATGGTGAGCAAAGCCCTGGTGCATCTATGAATACTGAAGAGAAAATTCAAATAGCACTTCAGTTGGAGCGTCTTGGGGTTAATGTTATGGAGGCTGGATTTGCCGCTGCTAGTCCTGGGGATTTTGATGCGATTAATCAGATTGCTAAACAGGTAGAAAATATTAAGGTAGCTAGCCTTTCAAGAGCTCTTGAGCGCGATATTAAGGCGGCTGCAGATGCCATTGCACCGGCTAAAAATAAAAGAATTCACACATTTATAGCCACTAGCCCAATCCATATGGAACACAAGCTTAAAATGAAGCCAGATGAAGTTATCAAAAGAGCAGTTGAAGCGGTTAAATACGCTAAAAGCTTTGTAGATGATGTTGAATTTAGCTGTGAAGATGCTGGAAGAAGCGATATATCATTCTTAAAAGAGATTTGCGATGCGGTGGTAAATGCTGGAGCTAGAACCTTAAATTTACCTGATACGGTGGGTTTTAGATTGCCTTATGAGATAGCTGATATGGTTAGAATCATGAGTGAATATATCGGCAATAGAGCTATTATCTCAGTTCATAATCACAACGATCTTGGCCTAGCTGTAGCAAATACTTTAGCAAGTATAAAAGCTGGAGCTAGACAGGTGGAATGCACCATAAATGGACTTGGAGAGAGAGCAGGTAATGCTGCTTTAGAAGAGATCGTTATGGCGATTAAAACAAGAAGCGATGAATTTAGTGGATTATATACTGATATTGTTACAAAAGAGATCTACCCTACAAGTCGCCTAGTAGCTAGTATCACTGGTATTGAGCCTCAGCCAAATAAGGCAATTGTAGGTAAAAACGCCTTTGCTCACGAAAGTGGCATTCATCAAGATGGTATGTTAAAATGTGCTCAAACATATGAAATAATCAAAGCTGAAGATATAGGTGCTAAGAGAAATACTTTAGTTTTAGGTAAGCATAGTGGCAGACACGCTTTTAAAGATAAGCTTATAAATTTGGGTTTTGATCTTGATGATGATGAGATTAATGAAGCTTTTGGTAAATTTAAAATACTTTGCGATAAGAAAAAAGAGATTTTTGATGATGATATTAGAGCGCTTGTAAGCGATGAGATTATTAAAATTCCTGAAATTTATACTATTGAGGCCTTAAGCACCAACTCTTGTAATTTAGGCCACGCAAGTGCGGCAATTAGTATTAAATTTAATGATGATATTATCAGTGATGCAGCTCTTGGCAATGGCACAGCCGATGCGATATTTAAAGTGATAGATAGAATTAGCAAGGTTGCTGGTGAGTTAAAAGATTATAAGGTCTCAGCAGTATCACAGGGCAAAGACGCTCTTGCGAAAGTTACGGTTAAAGTGGCATTTGGCTCTAGTGAGCCTCCATTTATCGGGCATGGGCTTGATATAGATACTATGATGGCAAGTGCAAAAGCATATGTAAGTGCGTTAAATAGCTATTTAAGTATGAAAAAATAATAATATGAATTTGGCTATTTATAGCCAAATTTGCTTAGCACATTTTACACTCATAAGGTCAAAATATTTTTTTAAAAAATCCGATATATGGATAAAGGAGATAAAATGCAAGTAAATAACACAAATAGCTTAGATTTTCTAAGTATCAATCCAAATTCCCAAACCAATATCGATAAAATCAAAGAGTCTGCAAGCAAAGTAAATGCAAACGAGCTAACAAGAGGCTATTATATGCAGTTTATGCAGCAAACTCTTGATTATTCAAATGGCAATTTTAATATGCAAATAGGTCTTACTAGCCTTAGCTTTACTAATCAGGGTAGTAGCGCAAGCGATTTCACTCAAGGATTAAAAGATCTATTAAACCAAAATATAAATATCACTGGCTACAATGGCAAACCAATTGGCGATCTAAGCTCGCAAGAAGCAAGTAATCTAATAAGTGATAATGAATACTTTGGTATTAATAATACCGCAAATCGCATAGCTGATTTTGTCATAAATGGAGCTGGTGGCGATGTAGAGAAGCTAAGAAGCGGTCTAGAAGGGGTCAAAAATGGCTTTTCTCAAGCTGAAGCCCTATGGGGACAATCCTTGCCAGATATATCGCAACAAACAATGGGAAAAACGCTAGATAGATTAAATCAAGCTATTATGGAGCTTAGCGGTAATGCTATCAATGTTACTGCGTAGTGTATTTTTGATTATTTTTACGCTTTTAGTGGCTGGGTGCGTAGCTACTAAAAGCACACAAGAATTAGTTAAAAATAACTATATAAAAGGCACTATAACCTCCATTAGTAAGGTAAATGGTGGCTATGTCTATACCATCACATCAACTGATACAAGCAATGGTAAGCTCTCATCAGCACAAGGATTTAGCACGAAACCTTGCAATGTAGGGGATTTAGTTTATGCGAGATTAAATGGAGCTAAATTTGATTATTTTGCTATTTTAATCCAAGGCTATGAAAGCATAAAAGAGCCAGCCATAATCAAAAATTACCATCGCAGCAAGAAAAATCTCACAGCAGATAAAATTCCAGTAGCCGAAAGCATAGAGTTTTAATATCATAATAAGAAATTTATTTACGCTTTTTATACAGATATATAAGATATATATAAATACTAGCTTTGTATATAAAATTTGGCTAAACAAGGCTAAATTTTACTATTTTTCTTTTTAGCCACTTCGCTTTATTATAATTCACCATATTTTTTGGCCTACGGTTAAATTGAATAATCATAATTTCATAATAAAATTTCGCTCCACTTCTTACACGGAATTTTTACTAATCCATTGGCGAAAATTTAAAATGCAACCATTGACCCTTCATTCTTGTGCTTTGCACTCTCTTTGAGAAAGTCCCTATTTTTAACTTCGCAGACTAGCCAAGCTAGTCTTTTCGACCAAAGGGGAGCCTTTGGAAACCCCTAAAGTCCCTACTCCGTAGGGTGACCCTATTAAAATCTGAGCTAACGCTCAGCTTTTATAAAATAAAAAAGCCAAACTGGGAAGGGGCTCTGATTTTTAAGGGATAGGGGAACCCATTTTTACCTACTTTTAACGCACGAACAAAGTCCGTGCTAAAGTAGCAAATACTAAAGTCCCCATAAATGGGGTACCCCACTTGTGGGGGGCTTTAGGTGAGTCAAGGGAGTGTAGCTCCTTGTCGCAAAGGTCGGCTTTGCTGACCTGCGAAGTTAAAAATGGATAGGGGAAACTGTTTTGGCTTTCAAATTTTAGTTTCCCCTGTCCCTTAAAGAAAAGAATTTAAAAAATCTTTTATCGCAAAGAAATTCTTTTTCTTTTAAGGGGGAAGGGGGACGCTTTTTTGGCAGTCGCTACCCCTTCCCCCTTAACAACCCTCAACCCCTTGAAAAAGCCTTTCAAGGTTGTCAAGCTATCGCTTGATGATTTTTACTATTTTATTTTTCATCACTATTAGTAATGCTTTTAATCAAACTCCCAACTTAAAATAAAATTCACCTTCC
>NZ_JANQCT010000035.1:0-6704 GCF_024723495.1 Campylobacter sp. RM19073
GAAAAATTTAAATTTTTTAAAAATTTTTATTATAAATTTGGAATGTAAAAAAGTGGGGGAAGGTAGCTTCACTTTTATATTTTGTAGTGCCGTCAAACGATAGTTAGTATCGTTTGACTATCACGCTTTATATTGCTTTACTTCATTTACAATGATGGCTTTTGCTTAGCTACCAACAAAAGCCACAAAAATATAATAATATAAATTTATTTAGGATTTACAGTATCTTTATAGACAGCCTTAGCGTTGATAATCTCTTTAATTACAATAGAACGCTCTGCGTTGCCTTTTTTATCGATATTTATAATACCTGAAACGCCCTCAAAGTTTTTACTATTTTTAATCTCTTTATTAATGCACTCCCTATCAGTCGCATCAGCACAACGATTCATCGCATCTATCATTAAATAGTATGAGTCAGCTCCAAGAGCGGTAAATCCAGGCACATTAGACTCGCCACTTTTTTTAGTGTATGCTTCTACAAAAGCTTTTGATTTAGCTGTTGGGGGATTTGAGCTATCAAAGGCATCTGTATATAAATATCCATTAGATGCATCTCCAGCTAACTCTATAAATGTATCGTTGCTTACTCCATCGCCACTGGCAAATTGAGCTTTTACCCCTATTTGTCTAGCTTGACGCACCAATAGCGCAGCCTCAGGATGATAAAATGGCATATATACCAAATCAGGATTTAAGCTATTAATCTGCGATACTATGGCTTTAAAATCCTTATCTCCGCTACTGATTTTTAACTCTTTTAGTAGTTTGCCACCTTGATTTTCAAATTCTTTCTTAAACGCTCTAGCTAGACCAATTGAGTATGAAGTGGATTGGTCTATTACTAGCACCGCACTTTTCATCTCTTTAGATATCGCCCACGAAGCAAAGCTCGTCCCTTGAAATGAATCCATAAATGTAACTCTAGCACCATATTTAGCACGATCTAAGAGCTTATCAGCTGTAGCTGCTGGAGCTATCATCGGAACCTTTTTCTCATCTGCGATTTGTAATACTTGTTGAGTATTGCCAGTTACCATAGCTCCGATTAATCCACTTACCTTATCTTCACTTACTAGCCTTGTAGTAGCTGTGGCGGTCTCTACCTTATCGCCCTTATTATCTACTAATATTAAGCTAACTTTATCCCCATTTTTTAGAGTTGGCTCTAACTCATTAGCTAGTTTAATCCCAGCCCACGCAGTCTGTCCGTAAGCGGCTACTGCACCAGTAATAGGCATAATAACGCCAATTTTAATCTCTTTAGCCGCAGCTGAGCTAATAGCCATCGCAGCAGCTAGCGCAATTAGTGAAAATTTTTTCATTTTAATCCTTTATATTAAATTTACTCTAGATAGCTACCTTGTTTAGTTGGGGTAGTCCTAATCTCATTACTCTCATCATCATCTATAACAAAAGCGTTATCCCCTTTAAGATAGGCTATAATATGCCCCAAATCCTTTAAGCTCATTCTAGTAGCAATTGGTGCCATAAGATATTTTAAACGCCCACCAAACTGCACATCACCCCTATATCCAGCCATAGAATCAGCTATATCATCGCCACTCATATCACTTAGCCTTTGAGATACTCCCATAGCCCTTTTAGTCCCATTTTCTCCGTGGCAAGATTTGCAGTTTTTCTCATATAGCTCTTTTCCTTTAGTGCCATTATAATTTGCATTTTTATCAATGCCGATATTTAGAAATCTACCACTCTCATCATCATCTGATGAATTTGATTTTTCATATACTTTCACACTTATATTATTATCTTTAGCGTGTTTTTCTACTAAAGATTTAAGCTCCTTGCCAAATTCCCCATCAGCTTCTATTATATAGCTATCATTTGCGACCAAATTTGATACCACAAGTAGCGATATAGCCAATTTTGCTATTTTCATTTAAATTCCTTTTTTATACCATAATCCCATCTTATGCGTTAAAGTAGCCCATAAATCATTACTACAAAAACGCAAAATTCTATCTAAATTTGACTTTAGAAAAATTTAAAATTTCTTACTGCTACTCTCATTTAGCATATCTCTAGATAGATTTGCCACCTCTTTTGAGATATTAGCACACTTAGATACATTTAGGCTATTATTCTCTGTTAGCTCTTGCATTTGCGATATGCTACTATTAATATCATTTATAATTTCAGTTTGTTGGCTAATTGAGCTTGATACATCTGTAACGCTTTGGATTAATAGATTAGTATTTGCCTCTATCTCGCCAAGGCTTTTTTGCGTTTTTTCAGCTAGATTTCTTACCTCATCTGCCACCACGGCAAATCCCCTACCATGCTCTCCAGCCCTAGCAGCTTCAATAGCCGCATTTAAAGCTAGTAGATTAGTCTGCTCAGCAATATCCCCAATTATATTTAAAATTTCCTTTGTATCCTCACTTTGTTTGATTAACTCTCCAGCTTTTATATCTATTTGAGTGATGCTTTCATTTATTATATTTATCTCGTTTGAAGTTTTATTAAAGGCTGAATTTTGCGTTCTTTGAGACTCTTCTAAGATCTTTAAAACCTCTTCTAGCTCCTCTGTTTTCTCTTTTAGGGTTAGAGCGATTTTATTAGAGCTTTTTAACATCTCTTTAATGTATAAGCCAAGCTTATTTAAATTATCATTTGTCTTTTTAAACTGCCCTTGAGCGTTCTCATTTACTATAGTATGCGTAAAATCATCTTTGACATATGTATCCAAGGCTGCAGCTATATCTATAAAGCTCTTATCAAGCTCTTTTAAAGTCTCTTTTAAATGGTTAGCTAGTTCATTAACCCTATTATTTGCCCCATTTACTTCAAAATCACTGCCAAAATCCCCCATTTTAGCCATATCTAGAGCTTCAGATGTCTTTTTTATCAGCTCATCATCTTTTTGTATATCCCTTGCTATCGACCTTACATTGTCATTGAATGCACCAGCTATCAAGCCAAGCTCATCGCTAGTATTTAATATAAGTGGCTCAATACTTGTCTTTTTATGATTTAAATAATCAAAGAAATTTAATAACGAATCTTTGATCTTTACTACCGGTCTAGTTATACTCTTTACTATTAAAAATGTAGCTACAGCAAGTATCAAAGCAAATATAAGTAGCGATACAACCATAAGAGTTGTGGTATCTTTAACTGCTGAAAATATGGAGCTTTTATCATTGATTAAGCATACCTTCCACCCACTTATCTCATTTATCCCACAAAGAGCCAATTTATCAACCCCATTTTGAGTAAATTCAAAAAAGCCTTTCGCATCGCTACTGATATTTGATAATATTTTAGATAGCTCATTTTGCTTAAATAACTGCTCTTTATCCTTGCTAATGTACGATATTATTAGCAGGGTCTATAGCCGCTATAGTGTAACTAGCCCTATTTTGTATATTATCTAGATATAAATTCAAAGGTCCTAAAGCTATATCCCCAGATACTACTCCTACTAATCTACCTTGATTACTAATAGGTGCACTAAACCCAAATACCGGAATTTTCTTACTCGCTTGCATCCATGCCGTGCCTAAGACCATATCTTTATTTGACGCTTTAGCTAGTTTATACCAGTCCCTACTCCTTGGGTCATAGCCGCTTGATGGATAGACATGATTGCCATTGCTCCTTAGCATACGACCATTATCTTCCTTGCCAAAATATAGTAGATTAAAGCTACCTAGTTTCTCACTCAAAGCTAGATAATCAGCTATCTTATTCTCATCATCGATATTATTAGCTATGCTATCTCTAAGAGAATTTACAATCGCTTGTTTCTCTCCTATATATGAATCAAGCAAAGAATTCACACTTTGTAAATTTGTCTGATACTCCATCAAGCTACCATCTTCTTTCTGAATAGTTAAAAATGAAATCACCACCACACCAAAAACAATCAATCCAACCAAACAAGCAACTATAACGCTGCTGATACCTTCAGGCTTAGACTTACCTTACATTTTTGCGTATTTTGCATTTTTTACCTTTTTATTTTATATTTTTAACTTTGCTAGAGCCAAGCTAGTCTTTGCGACAAACTTTTTTTTAAATTCTTTCTTTAAGGAACAGGGGAAACTAAAATTTGAAAGCCAAAACAGTTTCCCCTATCCCTTAAGATCCCAACCCCTTCCCAGTTTGGCTTTTTTATTTTATAAAAACTGAGCGAAAGCTCAGCAACCTTGAAAGGCTTTTTCAAAATTTTCGCAACAAAAAACTCGAAGGAGTTTTTGGCAAAAATTTGGAGTATTAAACCTTTTTTGATTTTATCCTAAAAGCCTAGTCTTAAAAATAAAACAACCTATATTAATTTTCTTTTTTAAGGGGAAAGGGGAACGCTTTTTTGGCAGACGCTACCCCTTCCCCCTTTACAACCCCCAACCCCTTGTAAAAGCCTTTCAAGGTTGCTGAGCTACGCTCAGATTTATCATTTGATGGCACTACGAAAAATAAGAGCGAAGCTACCTTGCCCTTCCTACTTAAAAAAGAAAAATTTCTTTTATATCTAAACTTTTGAAAAAACCTTTTATGGTTCTCAAACTATCACTTGACGATTTTTTGCTTCTTAAAAAGCCCAAGCAATCTTTACAACACACTATTTATTACTAAAGATTCTATCAAAATTTGACTTTAGGAATTTAAATTTCATTAATTAATTAAAATTACAAAGATAAGAAAAATAAAGAATTAAAAAAGCATAAAAAAAGGGAGCCCAGCCATAAATAGCCAGGCTCCCCAAAGAGATTAAACCCTATTAAAATTAGAAGTTATATCTAGCTTCAAATCTTAGGTGTTTAGCATCTCCTTTATCGCCACTGTCTCTATCAATGTATGAGTACCAAGTTTTGAAGTTAAGTTTTTTGCTATATTTATAATCTAATCTAACTACTGCTTCATACTCATCAACAGATACATTACCACTAGTTACTCTACCAGATACATAGTCAGCACCTACTCTTACTTTATCAGCAAATGTATAACCAGCTTTTAAGAACCAGTATTTATTTTCGCCATTTATTAAAGTGTAGTCTAGTATATCTTCACCAGCGCCTATGAAGCTACCTTGATCTTCAAATGAGATTAA
This sequence comes from Campylobacter sp. RM19073, assembly GCF_024723495.1. Taxonomy (NCBI): domain Bacteria; kingdom Pseudomonadati; phylum Campylobacterota; class Epsilonproteobacteria; order Campylobacterales; family Campylobacteraceae; genus Campylobacter; species Campylobacter sp. RM19073. The sequence goes on from NZ_JANQCT010000035.1 coordinate 5,078, forward strand.
AGAGTTTGTATCTGTATCAAACCATACATAACCAGCACTCGCATCAAAGCCAAAAGCTTTAGCACCAGCTTCTACAGCTGCAAATTGTGCGTCATCTAGTGGTAAAGCACCAGCTGCTGCGGCTGTTCTAGCATTGTCTGCCCACATACTTGAGCCAGCATATTGAGCTTGTAAGCTTAGATCTATATCAGCTATATTAGCTCCTATAGTTACATCAAGAGCATATAGTTGAGCTACGCTATCAAGAGCTGCATACCATAGCTGGAAGCTAACTGGATCATATGAGCCAATAGCAGCTACACCATATAGGTTTCTATCATATACAAATTCGCTAGAACCATTTTCGCCGATAAATAATCCTCTTGTACCGATATCGCCATCATTTTGAAGGTTATCAAATGCTATAGCAGCTAGAGTAAGACCGCTAATATCGCTATTAAGTAGTTTAATACCAGTACCTACCATATCATCAGTAAAGAATGTGCCTAGCACTTGACGACCAGCTGTGATAGTGGTGTTACCAGCTTTGTAACCTACATAGAATTGGCGAACATTGAATGTTTGACCATAATTATCAGCATTGTTGCCTTGATTAACTGTACCTACTTGAGTAGCAGCATTTACTCTCTCGCCTGATGCGTCACGGCTATCATATCTAAAGCCGATAACACCAAAGAAGTTATCATCTAGAGCAGATTTGAAGTTAATATCTGATGTAAATCTGTGGTAGTTATTTGTAGCACCTGTAGTGTTAGTTGTAGTATTTGTGCTATCAAATCTATATCTTGCATAGCCTGATACATCTACATTTTTAACAGCTTCTTCAAGTGATGCAGCACTTGCTACGCTTGAAAGAGCACCGGCAGCTACGATTGCAGCTAAGCTTAGTTTAACTAATTTCATTTTATCTCCTTATTAAAGTATAGGTTTGAAATTGTAATGGGTTTTTACTTAATATTTACTGAATTCTTGCCGAATTATTACCGATTATTTACCAAAATTTAAAAATTCAAAGAGTATAAATCATCAAATCTATACTTATTTTGCTAAGTTTAAAGCTTTTGATATTTTAAAAATTCTTGCGAGTTTTTTATTGCTATTCTTTATTTTTAACACTTCAAATTTTTGCAAACGGCAATTTATTGCCGTAAGAAGTAAAAAATAGTCAAGCGATAGCTTGACAACCTTGAAAGGTTTTTTCAAAATTTTCGCAAAAGCAAAATAACCTAAATGGTTGTTTTACGGCGAAAATTTTGTAAAAGCCTTTCAATGGGTGGCTTACGCCACTGATTTTGATATAGCTTTTTATAAAATAAAAATGCCAAACTGGGAAGGAGTTGGGATTTTAAGGAATAGGGGAACCCCATTTTTACCTACTTTTAACGGCGTAGCAAAGCCACGCCTAAAGTAGCAAACACTAAGGTCCCCATAAATGGGGTACCCCACTCGTGGGGACTTTAGCTTGATTAAACTTTTCTAAAGTTTATCGCAAAGGTCGGCTCTGCTGACCTGCGAAGTTAAAAATAGTTTCCCCTGTCCCTTAAAGAAAATTTTCGCAACAAAAAACTCGAAGGAGTTTTTGGTGAAAATTTGGAATATCAAAGAAACTCTTTTTCTTTTTAAGTGG
>NZ_JANQCT010000036.1:0-5882 GCF_024723495.1 Campylobacter sp. RM19073
GTGTATCCTAATACAATTTTTGGGTCAAATTTTCCACTAGTTTTAATTGAGCTATAGATCAAATATAGTCTATGAAATGCCTTAAAAAGCATATTTAAAAGGGCAATTTCGTTAAATGAGCTATCGTTTATAAACTCAAAATAGTCGCTATTAATACTTTTTTTGCTAATTATTTTATCAAATAAAGCATCAAATCCAATTCCATTTAAGGCATAAACTCGCTCTTTTATCTCTTCTAAATTAAATTTAGTCGCTATGGTTGCAAGTTTATTTAGCTCACTAGCACTAAGATATAGATTTTCATTTTGTAAGTTATAAATATATAAAAGAGACTGGCTATCTATATTAAGACCAAGGATTTTAGCGTGATTAGATAGAATTTGATTTACCTCTATGGCACTGCTAGGTGGGAAAAATCTAACGAAATTTAATCCAAAATGCTTCTTTATATCGCTTAAGGATTTCTCATCGCCTTCGTGTAACTCAAAGATAAAGATATTATTTGGGTTATTTTGACACTGAGAGACTAGCTCTTTTGTATCTTTAGATGGGATTTTTTTATCGCTTTTGATGTGCAATAAATTTGAATTAGCAAATAGCGAAGGCTCACTAAGATGCGAAATCGCAAGGCTAAAATCATAATCATCATAGTATAAGCTAAGCAAATTATCATTATTAAATTTTTTTAAAATTTCCTTAGCGTAAAACTCCACTTGATAGCTCTCAGCACCATAAAGTAAGAAAAAATTTGGTATATTAGCAGAGTTTAGAAGTGCTATAAAATCCTTTTTATACATCTAAAATTTCCACCACTTTTCCTAAAATTTTAGCCGTTGGAATATCTACTTCTATGATTTTTACCATCACCGGAGTTAGTAAATCGCAAGTAAAATTATCTAAAAAAATCCTAGCTCCCTTTATCTCATCATCAAGTCTAGCGATAGTTTGATTGCTATTTTCATATATGTAGCATTTAAAAATTTTATCTATATTTTTTGCTGCAAAACGGGCAAATTTACGATCCATAAAATCCCAAGCGACCTTATCGGCTTCTCTTTCTAATACATTTAAATTCGCACAAAGCTCATCAATGCCTAGCATTAGGTAGTTTGTCAATTTAGCATCATCTTGAGCTTTTAAAATTCTATGAAGAATTAAATCAGAGTATCTACGAATAGGGCTAGTAAAGTGTGAATATAGCTCAAATCCAAGCCCAAAATGCCCCCTTGATACACTTGCATACTCGGCTCTTTTTTGTGCTTTTATGATGAGTTTATCTACATCTTCTCTTATATTTAGCTCATTAGCCTTAGCTTGAATTTGAGCTATCATAGATACTAGATCGCTTGTTGGTTTTACGCTAATTCCAAGCAGGTTAAGGTCATCTAAAAGAGCGTTTATTTTATTAAAATCTGCTGGTTCGTGATTGCGAAATATGCCCTTATTTACTCTTTTTGCTGCAGCTTTATTGGCTAAGAGCATGCACTCTTCTATAAGTGAGTGCGATGGAGTGGAGCTTTCAAATTTAGTTGATTTGATATTGCCATTTTCATCAAGGCTCATTCTAAGCTCTAATGTGTGGAAGTCAAAGCCATTTTTAAGCCGTTTTTCTTTTAATTTTTGAGTTATATTAAAAAGTGGCGTTATCCACTCTTTTATCTCATTTTGACACTCAAATTCGCCATTTATTAAGCTATCAATCTCATCGTAGTTAAACCTTCTTTTAGAGTGAATTATACAGCTTATTAGCTCCTCTTTAATGGCTTCTAAATTTGAGTTTAAGCAGATTTTAAAAGCAAAGGCAAGTCTATCGCAATTTGGCTTTAAAGAGCATATATTTTCGCTAAGCTCTCTAGGTAGCATTGGTACGGCAATATGCGGAAAATATATAGAAAAGCCCCTAAATCTAGCCTCCTTATCAATCCCACTATATGGGCTGACATATTCGCTTACATCTGCGATGGCTATGTAAATTTCATTTGTACTTTTATCAAAATATATCGCATCATCAAAATCCTTAGCATCAACTGGATCAATCGTGCAAAATGGTAGATGAGTAAGATCAATCCTATCTGGATACATACTTTTATCAACCTCATCGCCAAAGCTAATTGCTTCATTGCTTGCTATTTTAGGGAAAATTTCGCGTTTATTATATAGTGCCATAGAGATTTTTTGATCCACATTTGGATCGCTTAATACCCCTAAGACCTCTACAATATCATTATCTAAATTATTTATTTTTAAAACTGTGCCTTGAGGTAGCTCTTTTAGGGATTTTTGACTGGCTTTTAGAGCTATTGTGATGGAATTTGGGATTGTTACGCCCATTATAACGGAGCCAATTTTTTTAGTATAGACCACGCTTGTTTCATTTGCCATAAACAATACAGCCACAACGGCTGCTTTTTGGCGTGGCTTTTTAAATTTAGTTAATTTAGCAAGGACAATATCGCCAAAGTGAGCCCCACCTAAATCACGATTTTCTATCATTAAATCTTGCTTAAATCTACTATCATATGGGTATAAAAATCCAGTTCCATTGCCAGATATATCGAGCTTTCCGCAGACAAAGCCATCATTTAGATAGTATCTATTTTTATGTTTTGATACGGCCTTTATCTGTTCTAAAACTCTTAAAATTTCAAGCTCACTTGACTTTATATATTTGCTCTCTAAGCCAGTTGTTAAAGAGTTTAAAAATGCTCTCAATTTCTTACTTTTTCTATGGCGTCTAGGTATGATTTAACATCAAGATTATAAAAATCTAAAAGCTCTTTTGAGCTATCAATCTGACTTTGTGATAGAGTGCCAAAAATATTTATACTATTGCTTATGATATTTAAGATTATACAGTGTTTTTTCACATTATCTGGTGCGTCAGATGGATTTAATAAATATCTAATAGCATTTGAAATTTCTGGCTCTAAATTCCAGTTTTTAAATATCTGTGCTGTTACCATCTGGCTTGAGATACCTACCATATCTATCTCTAAATTATATAGCTCTATTGGGGTTGATATACTTTGTATTTGGGATTTAAATTTATCTGATTTATTAGAGTCTATTAGCTCTTTAGCGATTACTATTTTACCTATATCCATCATAAAACTAGCCGGTGATATGATATTTAAAAGCCCACGATCTATCTTATTACACCAGTTAAATGCTAAGGCATTTTGCATTGTTGCTAACTCCATAAATTGAGTTTCACTAATTCCATATGGAGTTAAATTTATTTTAAAATTTTTACTTACAGTCCCAGCAAGGGCAAATCCTCTAATGGTCGCCATCCCAAATAACGCCACGGCTCTATCAACATCATTTATCTCTCTACTAAAGCCATATAATGGGCTATTTGCTGAACGCAAAATATTTGCTGTAAGCATTGGGTCTTGGTGGATTACGCTAATTAACTCTGCTATATCGCTATCATCATTGCTACAAATCTTTTGAATTTTGATAATTGTCTCATCAAGTGGTGGTAGAGATTTTATACTTTTATATATTGCTTCATTCATTGGAATTTCTCATAATAATTTTTGATTAATTTTCATAATTCTACTACGATTGAACTTAAATTTTGGATAATTTTTTTGAAAATTTATTAAATTTAAATTTTAATAATGTATAATTGCCATTTATTTTTTACTAAAGGAAGATTATGGCAATAACAGTTTATTATGACAAAGATTGTGATTTAAGCCTAATTAGATCTAAAAAAGTAGCTATGATAGGTTTTGGCTCTCAAGGTCACGCACACGCTGAAAATTTAAGAGATAGCGGAGTAGAGGTTATCATCGGACTAAATCCAAATGGCAAGAGCTGGGCTAAAGCAGAGGCTAAAGGCTTTAAGGTTATGAGCGTAAGCGACGCGACAAAAGAAGCTGATGTTGTGATGATACTTACTCCTGATGAGCTACAAGCTGATATTTTCAAAGCTGAAATTGAACCAAATTTAAAAAGCGGTAGTGCAATCGCATTTGGTCATGGATTTAATATCCATTATGGTCAAATCGTCCCACCAAAAGGCATTGATTGTATAATGATAGCACCAAAAGCCCCAGGCCACACTGTAAGAAATGAATTTGTCAATGGTGGTGGTATCCCAGATCTAATCGCAGTAGCTCAAGATGCTTCAGGCAAAGCAAAAGATATAGCTCTAAGCTATGCTAGTGCTATTGGCGGTGGTAGAACTGGTATTATAGAGACTACCTTTAAGGCTGAGACTGAAACTGATCTATTTGGCGAGCAAGCTGTATTATGTGGCGGACTTTGTGCGCTTATAAATGCTGGGTTTGAGACCTTAGTAGAGGCGGGATATGAGCCTGAGATGGCGTATTTTGAGTGCTTACATGAGATGAAATTAATTGTGGATTTAATCTATCAAGGTGGTATGGCTGATATGAGATACTCTATTTCAAATACAGCTGAATTTGGGGATTATGTAAGTGGCAAACGAGTGGTAGATGAGAGATCAAAAGCAGCTATGAAAGAGATTTTAAAAGAGATTCAAGATGGTACATTTGCTAAAAATTTCATCTTAGAGCGTAAAGCTGGATATACAAAAATGAATGCTGAGCGTAAATTAAGCGATGAGAGTTTGCTAAACAAAACTGGCGAAAAATTAAGAGCTATGATGCCTTGGATAAATAAAGGTAAATTAGTAAATAAAGATAAAAATTAATTGGCAAAGCGTAGCAAAAAGAGCACCTCAAATGGCGAGGTGCTTGTATATTTTGGTATTTTAATATCTATTATAGTTATAATTGGTGTTGTCTATTTAGCATCAAGCACTAAAAAAGAGAGTGTAAGCTTTAAAGCTATTGATAATATTGATAGATATTTCGAAGGTAAAAAAAGGGATTATACCATCCTTGATAAGCCTAAAAATATAGATGAAAATCAGACGCAAAATGATATTAAATTTGATGAAAAAATAGAACCACCAACTACGATAAATAGCATTGATTTAAAATCGGATAAACCAAATTTGGCCATAATCATAGATGATATATCTACATTTTATCAAGCTAAAAAGATTAAGTCTTTGGATATGAATATCACCCCTTCTATATTTCCACCTAGTAAAAACTACCCAAATAGTGCTAATGTGGCTAAGGATTTTGAGTTTTATATGATACATTTACCACTTGAGGCGATGAACTACCAAGCACAAGAGAAAGATACCCTAAAAGTAGGCGATAATATCGCAAAAATAGAAGCACAAATTTATAAAATCAGATCAAATTTCCCAAATGCCATATATATAAATAACCACACAGGAAGTAAATTTACAAGCGATTATAACTCTATGAAAAATCTATTTAAGACACTTAAAAAGCATAATATGATATTTATCGATAGCTACACCACCAAAGATTCTAAAGCTAAGATTTTAAGCGATGAATTTGGCAATAAATATTTAAAAAGAGATGTTTTTATAGATAATATCAAAGATGAAAAAGCTATAATTAGTAAGCTAAAGGAAAGTATAAAAATAGCTAAAAAAAATGGTTTTGCCATAGCTATCGGACATCCATATGAGCAGACTTTTAAAGCTCTAAAAGCCATAAAAAGTGAGCTAGAAAGCCAAACTAGATTGATACTTTTAAAGGATATGTATGAGCTTTATCACTGAATTTAAGCTAAATCCAAATTTCCAAAATCCGCCAAAAAAGCTATATTATAAGGGGAATTTAAAATTATTAGATTATCCAAAAGTTGCGATTGTAGGCTCACGCAGATGCTCATCTTATACCAAAAATATGACTATAAATTTAGCTTCAACCCTTAAAAAATATGGAGTTTGCGTAGTTAGTGGGGCAGCTATTGGGGTTGATATTTGCGCTCATACCGGAGCGTATCCGCATACAATCGCA
>NZ_JANQCT010000037.1:0-5789 GCF_024723495.1 Campylobacter sp. RM19073
GCCAATGGCGCCGATTATAGGTAGGGCTATTTGGCTAGGGTTTGATAGCTCACCTTCTATTATCTCTCGTTTAAGCTCTAAGCCCACAACAAAGAAAAATATCGCCATAAGTCCATCATTTACCCATAAAATCAGTGGCTTAGCTAGGGTAAATTCTCTAAACCCAACGCTAAATTCCGATCTTAAAATCTCTTGATAAAAGTGGCTTAAGACACCATTTTGAAATATCAAAGCCAAAATCGTAGCAATAATTAGCAAAACGCCGCCAAAGCTCTCGTGCTTAAGGAAGGTTGTGATAAATTTTAATTTCATTTTTGCTCCTGTTTTATAATCTCTTTTATTAGTAGTTGTGGGGTGATTAGCCCACGGAATGAATTTTTAGAAATTGTAACTAAAATATCTATATTTTCGCCATTTTTTGGTAAATAATCGTAGTTGAAAAATATCGCTTCTAGGGTTTTATTGTTTTTTTGTAAGATGATTTTTAGGTGCGTTTCATCTTTGCCTATTTTTTTAGCTGATTTTACCATGGCTTTTTTAAGCTCAAAGAGTGGGCGTGGATTTTTTTGACCATATGGTTCGAAAAACTCCAAAATCTCTAAAAGCTCATAATCAATCGCTGCTGGGTCAATCTCGCCTAAAATCTCATCATTTACGCTAAAATCATATAGTTCTTGTAAAAAGCAAGATTGATTTATGGCTGTTTTAAATTTGCTTAAATTAGCACTCTCTATAACTAGCCCAGCTGCCCCTTTATGTCCGCCATATCCGCATAATAGGCTCTCTTGAGAGGCAATTAGAGATAAAATATCAAATTTGCCAACACTTCTAGCACTCCCTTTGGCTTTGTTGCCATCTATGCTAAAGACAATGGCTGGTTTTTTATACTTTTTAGCTAATCTTCCAGCGACAATCCCTATTACGCCCTCATGCCACTCATCGCCCCAAGTAACGATAATATCCTCATTTTCATTTATCTCATTTTGGCTAGATTCAAATAGTGCTTTTTCTTGCTCTTTGCGTGAGGCGTTAAATCTGCTAATGATATCTAAATACTCATTTGCCTCGCCCAAGCTTTTAGACCTTAAAAATTTAAATGATATGGTAGCATCATCCATTCTACCAGCGGAATTTATAAGCGGAGCTATCAAAAATCCAATATCATCAAATTCAAATTTATCCTTATTATAGTAGTTTTTGATCGCTTCAAAACAGGCTCTTTTGCTAGAGTTTATACGCACCAGCCCAAGGCGGACTAAAATTCTATTTAAATCCCTTAATTCCATCATATCAGCGATAATTGCTAAGGTTAAAAGATCAAGAAATTTAGCCATATCATAGCTTTTTAGATTACATACATCTTTTAAAGCTCCAATCAAATACCAAGCCACCTGAGCACCGCAAATTTCGATATTTGGGAAGGGGCAGGTCTCTTGCTTTGGATTTATTATAGCGTATGCATCTGGAAGTGTAGGAAGTGGCATATGATGATCTGTGATGATTAGATCAATGCCCTTTTGCTTACAGATTTTTGCTGCTTCTATAGCACTTATACCATTATCAACGGTAATGATTAAAGTGGTGTTATCTAGTTCTTTGATAATCTCCTCATTTAAGCCATAACCATCTTTAAATCTATTTGGAATTTTTATCGTGTAGTTTGCTGACATATCGCTTAAAAATTCATCCATAATAGCCGTGCTTACAATCCCATCTACATCATAATCCCCCACAACTGCGATTAGCTCATCATTTTGTATCGCCTCTTTTATCCTTTTGGCTGCTTTGAATGTATCTTTTAATTCACAAGGCAATGGAATTTGAGATAATTTAGTATGGATATCGTTGCTAAAACGACTGCTTAATAACTCCTTAATAGCTTCTTTATCTAGCATTTTTATATTCTATCCCAGCTTTTATAAATCCTAATATAACAGGGTTTGGCTTAGTTAATCTTGATGTAAATTCAGGATGAAACTGAACGCCTAGGAAAAATGGGTGATCTTTGATCTCAACTGCTTCTATGAGTCCATCGCTTTCGCCACTTACTATTAAACCAGCCTTTTCAAATTCGCTTCTATATTTTGGATTTGCTTCATATCTATGGCGATGGCGCTCTTTTATCTTAGTTGCGTTATTGTAAATTTTGGCTAGTAGTGAGCCTTTTAGCACATCGCACTCATACCCACCAAGTCTCATCGTCCCACCAAGTGGGCTAGTGTGAGTTCTTAGCTGTTTTTTACCATTTGCATCAATAAAGCTATCTATTAGATAGATTATAGGATTTTTGCAGTTTTCATCAAATTCCATTGAATTTGCGTCATCTAGCTTTAGCACATTTTTAGCAAACTCAATCATGCTAAGCTGCATTCCAAGGCAGATTCCAAGATATGGAATTTTATTCTCCCTAGCAAATTTGATAGCCTCCATCTTTCCACTTACTCCACGAGACCCAAATCCCCCAGCAACCAAGATAGCATCGCAATCTTTTAAGGTATCAGCGACATTATTTGTATCTATTTTTTCGCTATCGCACCATTTTATAGCAACCCTTGTATCTAGATTTGCTCCAGCGTGGATTATGCTCTCAGTTAGGCTTTTATAGCTCTCTTTTAAATCCACATATTTACCTACAAAAGCTAAATTTATCTGGTCATTTGGAGCAATAACTCTTTTTACTAGATTATCCCAATTTTGCATATTTGGCTTAGGATTTTTAAGATTTAAATTTTGGATAATTGGCTCAAGGATATTTTGGTTTAAAAAGCTTAGTGGCACTTGATATATGCTTTGCATATCTGAGCTTTCTATTACGGCATTTCTCTCTATACCGCAACTTGCTGCTATCTTATCTTTTAGCTCTCTGCTTAAGGGGATCTCTGTGCGACAGATAATCATATCTGGGCTTATGCCTATACGGCGAAGTTCGCCTACGCTGTGCTGGGTTGGCTTAGTTTTTAGCTCTCCAGCAACCTTGATATATGGCACTAAAGTAAGATGGATAAACATACCATTACTTCTACCAACCTCACTTCTAAGGGCTCTAATAGCCTCTAAAAATGGAAGTCCCTCTATATCTCCTACGGTGCCACCTATTTCGACTATTAATATATCATTGTCTTTAGCGGCTTTTTTGATGCGATCTACTATATCGCCTACGATATGGGGGATTACTTGAATGGTCTTGCCTAGATAGTCGCCACGACGCTCACGCTCAATTACTGAGCTATATACCTTGCCAGTTGTGAAGTTATTATCTTGACTTAAATTTTCATCTAAAAATCTCTCATAATGCCCAAGGTCTAGATCAGTCTCAGCACCATCATCAGTTACAAAGACCTCTCCATGCTCTAGTGGGCTCATAGTGCCAGGATCTACATTTATATATGGATCAGCCTTTAGCATACTAACCTTATAGCCCACATTTTTAAGTAGTGTGGCGATACTAGCAGCTGCTATGCCTTTTCCTAAACTGCTTAAAACTCCGCCAGTAACAAATATATATTTTGTCTCTTTACTCATATTTTTTCCTTGATTAATTTGATGATTATATCAAATTTATTTTTACTATCTTATTAAATACTATAAGAATTTTTTAGCTTTTTATAATATGAATTTTTATATAATAATGAATATAAATTAATCAAGGCAAAAATATGAAATCTTCAATTAAATTGTCACTGATACTACCTATATATCTATTTGGCGTTACGGATTTTGAGCTTATCAATTATAATGATAAGAGTGTAACGGGCGATGGGGTCTTTGTGGGAGTTATAGATAGTGCGATAAATAAAGATCACCCTAGCTTATCAGGGCAAATTCAAGATCAAATTTACTCTGAGTATAAAGGCGGCGATTATACTCCAAATTTTTCAGTTGATACCCATGGTAGCCATGTGGCTGGGATCATACTAGCTAAGCCAAGTGATGGAGTAAGTGGAGTTGCTACAGATGCAAAGGCTTATGGAGTTCAGATAACTGGGCATAATACCGATGGTTCCACTAAATTTACAGCTCCAAATGTATATGATTATTTCAAAGATAAGAATATAGCAGCTATTAATAATAGCTGGAATGCTACAGTATATCCGCTATCTGGATTAAATTCGCTTACTAGCTCATCACCTTTATTTTTGCAATATGCTAATAATCCAAAACAATTTCTACCCTCAATTCAAAAGGATACAGTAGCAAATGATCTTATAAAATTATCTAAAGAGAAGCAAATTCTTAGTGTTTTTGCCTCTGGTAATGAAGGGATCATATCTCCTGGGATTATGGCTTTAGCTCCATACTATGATGAAGACATCAGATCTATAATTGTAGTAACGGCACTAGATAGCTCTCAAATTAGCAAAGATAGTGATGGTAAATTTGTAGTAACCACAAAAAGGAGTGATAATTATGATTATTTGAGTGCTCCTACTACATATTCTAATGGATTAAAGGGTGTTTATAATTTTAGTTTAGCAGCACCTGGAACTAGTATTAAAAATGTAAATGCTAGTTATGGCACTACTGATATTTTAACAGGTAAGCTAGATAAGGATCTATATAGAGTCTCTAGCGGAACTTCTATGGCAGCTCCTATGGTAACTGGCGCAGCTGCTTTAGTAGCTCAAAAATTCCCATTTATGAGTGGCAAACAGATAGCCGATACCCTGCTTTCTACTGCTAATAAAGATTATATAGGTCCTAAGGTTATAGTAAAAGAGACTGTAACGGGAAAAACTCTTTGCGATAATGGCAGTCTTTGCCCTAGCACAAAAAAATACACAATATTTTATGTAGATAGCAAAATTCCAAAAAAGGAAGATGGCAGTATAGATGAAAAAGCTGTTGAGATGGATTTATTAAATTCGGGATATTTTGGTATAAATTGGAAATATGATCGTATGAGCCATATGGCAGCTATTGATGATAAAGATTATCCATGGGTTCAAGAGGTTAAGAAAGAGGATCTATTTGGTCAAGGAATTTTAGATATTGATAAGGCTTTAAAAGGTTTAGGGATTTTAGATGCAAATAGATTAAATGATATAGATGTAAAAAGCGAATTTGGCGAGACTGCTGTGTATTACTCACTAGATACTAAGGGCAGTGATGCTGAATTTAGCAATGATATAAGCCAAAGAAAATGGGAGGCTAATACTCACAACCCTGAAGCTGATAATCTACCTAAAAAATTAAATGATTTAAATGTAGGGCTTATCAAGTCTGGGAGTGGGGTTTTAACCCTAAGTGGTGCTAATAGCTATGAGGGTGCTACTGTGATAAATGGTGGTGGCATAAGACTATTAAGCAAAGATAGTAAAAGAGCACAAATCGCTGGAAGTGTCTATGTAAATAACGGCTCAACCCTAAGCGGTAATGGGGTTATTAAGCAAAATTTAACTAATGATAACTCAATTATCCGCCCTGGTAATGAGGATTTAAGTGATCTAGTAGTAGATGGCACATATACGCAAAAGGGTCAAAACTCAAAGCTTATTTTGGATTTTGGCAATGATGATAATTCACAATTGATCGCTAAAGATTATAGCATTAATGGCGGAGATTTGGAGTATAATCCATTAAAGCAGTATTACGCAGTTAATAAAGAGATTAAAATTCAATTAGGCGGCTTGGCTACTCATATAGGTAATTTTAATAAGGTTGAGATAGCTAGCAATAATAGTATTGATTTTGAGATTAAGCTTGATGGGGATAAAACTACGATAAATAAAGATCCGATCTCTATACCGCCAATCCACGAAACCGAAGTGCCATCTAATCCGCAAGACCCA
>NZ_JANQCT010000038.1:0-5726 GCF_024723495.1 Campylobacter sp. RM19073
CTTTTGGTGTCTGGGCTTCAAATTTAGATAGTTGCTCGTTTATGCTATCACTAAAGCTTCTATTGAGATTTGAGCTTATTTCAGCAATTTTTTGAGCGGATTGTGGGTTGTTTGCTACTGCATCAAGTATATTTTTAACCCCATTTTCGTGAGCTAATGCTGATAAGAGTAGCTCCCCATCTTGTTTGCTTAAATTTAAGCCCCTAAGCATTTCATTTGTCTTATTTATAGCGTTGTTTGCGATGTCAATGCCCTTTTGGATAAGTTTATTATCACTTGTTTTATCTATGGTCTTAAGGTCTTTAGCTGTAAAATTATTTAAATCATCGCCTAAAGCATTAGTAGCACTATCTAAAGCGTTTTTAACTTCGTGGTCTCCGCCTAAATTGGCTCTTAATGCTGACTTTGCTCCACCGATATTTTGACTTAAAATATGCCTAGCTCCTACTCCTGTTAAGCCTTTATCTAGGATTTGTATAGGTGCTTTTAATGTTCCTTTTGCTACACTAATAGCTGGTCTTGAAGTAAGAGCTGTAGCAAGTCCGGCACCTAAGATTTCATTATTTGCTCCACCTATTGCGGAGTTTATCAGTTGCCCTGCTGTGGTCTTTTCTCCTACGCTTTGGTTATTTAGATATGTATCAGCCATCGCTCCAAGTGAGCTACCAGTAGCACCGCCAACTAAAGGGGTTAAAACTCTCCCAGCCATTCCAGCACTTTTAGCTAGTGGGTGTGGTAAAGTCGCAGCTACCCCAGCAAGTGAGCCTAGCATTTCATAGCTATTTGCCTTTACAGAATTTAAAAATGATGGCTTAATCTCTTTAATAGCCCCATCTTTTTGAATAACATATCTTTTTTTACCATTATTATCAGTAACTATGTGTGGCGTGTAGCCTTTAGTAGTAGATAAATCTATAAATTTCTTATCATAGTCTATGATATCTTGCTCTTTTTGCTTATCGCTCTTTGTAAAAGAATTTAGCATAAATGTGCCATCTTGATTAGATTTATAGTTTGCTAAAGCTTGGTTTATATCATCAGCACTATTTTGAAATTCTAGTGCTTGAGAGTTATTATATAGCTTACTTTTGGGATTAAATGCGTGTTGATTTGCGTTGCTAAATGGTATTAATGGCTCTATTTGCCTAAATCCCTTATTTGCGTATTTTTTAAACTCATTATATAAATTTTCCATTTTTTACCTTTTATTATAAAACTTTTAGTCCTTTAAATTTATCAATACTGCCTATGTCTTGCTCTTTATTTTCTTTATTTGCTTTTGGTGCGTTTAGAGATTGTTTTATAGCCTCTAGCTGTTTTCTTACTTCATCAGCTCCTATATAGCCTTGGTTTTCGATTTGGCTTACTAGCTCCTCGGCTCTATTTAGTATCATTTGCCTAGTTTCATTTAGTGTGCTTTGTGCTTGATTTGTCCCAAGCACGGCTGGTTTTAAATTATCATATAAATTCTCATAATTATATTTGCCTACACCTTTTAAGATTTCGCTTACTGAAGTTGCTACATTTGAGGCTTTTGCGTTATAGTCCGCTCCACTTGGAAATGCATTAGGAGCTAAAGTTTTAACTCTATCAAATAGACCGCCATATATATCCCAACTGCCACTACTATTTACATAATTATCCAAATCTTTTGCTTGTTCTAATGCTGTAAATACTTTTTTAAGCTCGTGTTGCTCTGATACTGGGATATTTTTTTGTCTTATGCCTAAATCTAACTCTTTATCTCTTTGCCATCTTAAATTCTCATTAAATTGCCTTTGATTTTCTTTGAGCTTTTGCTGGTCTAAATAGAATTTTTGTAACGCTAGATTATTGTTAAAATCATTTTGATTTTTAGCAATTTCAAACTCTTTATTTTTATTCTCTTGATTTATATTAAACTGCCTTTGATTTTCGCCAAATGTAGCGTTAAATTGCCTTACTAGCTCGTTTTGCTTATCTTGCTCTTGTCTATTTGCTCTTGCGTCTTGGTAAAGCTTATATAGCGTATCGCCGATGGCTCCACTCTGAGCTACTAAATTTGGATTTGCGTTATAAGTAACGGCTCTAGGATTAAACCACACTGCCATCAAGCACCCCTATAATAGCTTGAGTTTCTAAAAGCTTGGTATAGGTCATCATCGGCTCTATTTTGTCTATCAATCTCCCTTTGAGTTAGCATTTTATTAAAGTTAAATGCCTCTTTTTGTAAATCCATCTGCTTTTTAGCGTTTCTTTGTTGTTGATAAGCTGAGTATAATGCTCCAGCTCCACCTATTAAACCACCTAAATTCTTAAATTCACCAGCAAAATTATTTAAATTTGTTAGTCCATTTGATAATCCACTACCAATACCTTTTAAAAAATCAAACATTAAAATCCCTTTATAAAGCCAAAGCCCTAAGGCTTATTCGGCTTTTAATCCAACGCCAATAGCAAAGGCGTCTGCATTTCTAACTTCAAGACAACCTTCAGTATAATAGCGTTTAGCTATTGCTGTCTTATCAGTAGATACTTCACTTAAAAATGTAGGCTTTAATAGACCCATCTTAGCATAGCTAAAATCCCCAGCAATTAAAGTATCTTCTAAGCCATACTCCTTGCTTAAAAATCTATGAAGTCTAAAATTAACCTTACCAAAATCAGTATCTAGGCTAACAACGCTTGAGTTTATGAATTTCTCATTACTAAACTGGCGTGAAGCCATTTTATTAAGTGCTTTTTTCAGCTCAGCTCCTATGAAAATATCTTTTGGAGTAGCTCCACTTTCCCATACTCTTTGTAAAATTTCGTGTAGCACATTTTCAGTTAAAACCACACATTCTCCAGTCCCCCATTTATTATTATCACAATTACCAAAAGCGATTATATTGCCTTGCTCTTTTCTACCATTTTTATCTTTAAAAGCTGTTTCGCCTTTAGCTGTGTAGTAAAATATCCCTGCCATCTCGCCTGGCTTACTTGCTTCTCTAATTTGTGGTGCTTTTAGCACACTTACCTTAGCTGAAGCATCTCTACCAAGCCCTAAAAGTGCGTATTCAATATCAAGCTTATGGACTTTTGTAGCTTTTGCTACTTCGTTTTCTAGCTCTTTACCGCCATATGTTGCTACTTCTTGCATAGTTTGGCTAACCATAATATCAGTTGTGAAAATTTGGGTTGCGTTTGTGTTTTGCTGTTTAGTTGATTTTTGCTCTCCACTAAAGGCACTTATCTCAAGTTGAGCGTTCTTAGATGGTTTTTTAAGCGTATCAGTTATCCAACTATGAGTTATACCCTTAACTACGCTTGTGCCTATCATAGACATTATAGGCGTATCATTTGGACCTACTAAGATGATTTTGTCATATACACTAGGGATTAATCCCACTCTAGCCGTTGCTGGTGATTGAAATTCTGTTGAAGTTATCGCCATTTATTCTCCTTATAAAAAATCTATAGCATTTTATAAAACTTTAGTGGCTCAAATTTAGGTAGATTTGAGCCTTTTTATAAAAATATAATAATTTTTTAAATTATTTAAGTATTTCTTAATGGCAAAATTTAATAAGTAGTCGCCCTATTTTTTATAAGGTGTTGATTTCATAGCTTTATTAAAATTCTCTAAAGCCTTTTTTAATTTTACTAAAAATCCTTGTAGATTAAAGTTACTTAGTATATTTACACTATTTCTTAGCATAGATTTACTCCATTGTTATATTTTTACTATTTGCGATATAGTTTGATACCACTTCATCACTAATTTGGCGATAAATTTTCTCTAAACTAAGCCTAAAAAGCACTTCATTTAAAACAGCGTAATTTAGTGGCTCATCAAAATCTATTAAAGCGTCTGGATTATATTTTGGGTCATTTTCATTAAAAATTGGCAAATTTGGAAATCTTAGATAAATCCCCTTATTGTCAATCCATCTAAAAACTCTTTCTAATCTATTATCCCCATCTTTACAAATTAGATTTATAGGGTAGCAATCATTAGCTATTTTTAGCATAGCTTCATAAGTCTCATAACCTAGCATTTCATCGTTCGGTGAGTGCATATTTTTCTCTGCTATGCGGTATAAAATCATATCTTTAAAAGCCTTAATAGTCATCTTTAACTCCTTTTTATCTACCTACTCACTGCTAAACTAGCCTTAATTAGCCTACCAGCCATATTCTCAGCTCTCTTTGGGGTCTGCTTAGCCCACCTTGAGTTCATTATATTCTCCTTAGCTTTGTCATAGTCGTGATTTTTTAAGTGCTTAATAGTATTAGTAAAGCCCCCAAAGGATTTAAGCCCTAGCTGATAGACCATATCATAAACTCCGATTTTAACTACTCCAGGCAAGTCATCTACCCAAGTGTATATCTCATCTACGCTTTTTATAAGCTTTTTAAGCTTTTTGTGTAGTATCTCACTAGCCGCTTTCTCACTCATAGGCTCTATAACTGAGCCGTTTAGCTCTATCTCATCACTGCTTAGATACTTTACATTAAAGCCATACCCGATGGTATCAACCCCAGCAGTGCATTGATAGATTTTATCTCTAAAGCCCTCTTCGCTCTTTAAAACTTCTACCAACTCATTAAAATCATCTTTACTTAAGCTCATATTTAACTCCTTAATTTTATATTATTCTCTTGTTTTCTAGCTGCTTGAGCTGCTCTAATGTTTTGTAAGATATTTTGTGTATCTCTAGTGCTATTTCTAACTTCTATTAAGTCATTTTCTATCTTATCAAGCTTATTATTAGCTAGTTGCTCAAGCATTCTAATCATAGATAGCTGATGAGATGAGTTATTCTCGTTTAATACACTTTGCTTTTCTAGCTCATTTACTATAGCTTCTTTATTGCTACGAATTTCAATTATCGCTTCTTCAATTTTTTCAGCTACATTATCTATATGTTTACGATTTAATTTGCTCTCTCTTAAATCATTTACTTGACCTTCATAAAGCATTTTAGCTATTTTAAAAAATGCCACCAAGCCCACCACTAAAAGCCCTATAATACCGCCACTCTCAATAAGCTTTACAAACTCACTCTCTACCATCTCTTAACCTTTCTAACCTACCTTCAAGCTCTTTTATATATAGGTATAAATCCCATGCCATTAAAGACGCTTCTTGCTCCGACCTAGCCGTGCGGTTAAAGTCCATATATGGCAAATCAGCTATAAGCTTATTAAAACTAATCTCCTGTCTTACTGGCGTTGTTATCAGCGTTTCTTTGGTGGAGCAGCCTTGCGTAAATAGCATTAATGCTATCAATACAACTACTATTTTTATCCCTAGTAATCTCTTTGACATACCTTACTTCCTTTGTCTTTTCTTGTTTTAGCTCACTTAAAGCCTTTAAGCCATTTTCATAATCAAACTGGATTTGCTCCAAGGTAGCCTTATAGCCACTATTAGCGTGTAGGGCAGTGTTTAGATTTGCCCTTACTTCTACATTTTCTTTTTCTAGCTTGTTTATTTGATAAATGCCATACCCACTAAATGCCACCATAATAGATACTAAAATTATATAGATATAGCTCATTCTTTACTCCCTGTCATCTTTAATCTATGATACCACTTCACCCAAAAGTAAAATAGCTTTGCTTTCCATTTAGGAACACCTATCTCAATCAAAACCTCATAAAATAGCTTATCAGCTAGTTCATATCCATATATCTTTTTATTAGCACACATATAGTCGTGTAAGACTACAGCACTTAGATACTCAGGACTATAAGGGCAA
>NZ_JANQCT010000039.1:0-5428 GCF_024723495.1 Campylobacter sp. RM19073
AATAGAATTGATTGAAAGCAAATCATAAAAATATAAATTATTAATTGAAAAAGTTAAGGTGGATAAATATATGCATTCTAGATTATTAAAGCTAACGGAAATTATAAAATCACAAGGATATGAAAATATATGTTTTTTTCAACCGGTTCATGCTATAACTGGCGCTACAACTTGCAAGGTTCAAATGGCTGAATATTTAGCTAATAATACAAATTTAAATATATATTTTTGCGATTTAATAGATGGACACCCTAGAACGCTTATAAAAAATATTAAAAATATAAATTTTATACCATATGATCCAAATTCGGAATTGTTCCCATTGAATAAAAAGTGTGTTATATTTGCTACAAGCACAAGAGTAATATTACTTAAAAATATGCATAAAGATAATAAAATTATTTTTTGGCATAATGAAACTAATCCTTGTGCTTGGGATTTGTTGTTTTTAAACAATGAAACATTAAAATTTTTTAATTTAATTAAACATTCTAGAGCTATAATGTTTCATGATTGGTCTAGCATGGATTCGATAAATAGGTATAGTAATGCAAATATTTATAATAATGATTTTTATTATTTAACAGTACCAAATAAAACTCTTAAAGCTCCTAAAGAATTATTAGATATAGATTATATCAATATTGGTTTTCTATCTAGATTATCAGCAGATAAAATACAAAGTTTATTTTATTTGGCAAAAAATCTATACGAAATTAATATTAGTAAAAAAATTAGACTTCATATTATTGGCGATGGAGTATATAGAAAAAAAGTTGAACAAGAATTAATGAAATATGGTGATAAAATAGATATTTTATATACCGGATCTATAGCATATAATCAATTAGATGAATATTTAATTAACAATATAGATCTATTATATGGAGTTGGTACTTGCGTCATTGAAGCATCAGCTCTTAGAATACCTTCGGCAGTTTTATTAATGAACACTAACGAAATTCAAGATAATCAAGTGTATTGGTATTTTGACACGAATTGCTATTGTACTGGGATTACAGTTGATCAAAAAAAAGATTTTAATATAAAATATATCTCAATTGCTAATAGCGTAGAAACTATTTTATTAAAAAATGGTAAAAGAAATATTGGTAATAAGTGCTATCAATATTATAAAAATAATCATGGCAATATTAACAAGTTAGCCTCTATTTTTTTAGAACAGATAATTAATAGTTCTTTAACTTTTGATAAGTTAAAGAGAGTTATAAGATATACACCTTATTCTCTTATAAAAGTTATCAGGCTATCTATATTAGGATTAAAGCTATTTAAAAAAATAGATTTTGTTGTAAGAACGGATTTTTATATATTTGGCATTAGATATTTTAGGATAAATAGACGAAATGGAATTAATAAATATTATTTATTTGGAATAAAAATTATTTCATATAAAGAATATATACCATATAAATTTCCAAATTCTATGGGTAAAAAGGTGCACTATGCAAATAAAAAAATATAATAGGGTATTTTTATTTTATAAAATAAAAATATTTAATTTTGAATTGATAAAAGAAAAAATATATATTTATATATTTAAATTAAAATTATTAACTTTAAATAAAAAATATTTTAATAAATTTATTTTTTTAAAGTACTTTTTTAAGATTAATAATATATATGACAATTTATATATTAAACTTTTTTATATACTTCCATTCTTAAAAATTGAATGTAGAGATGTTCCATATGAAATTTTAAATCCCAAATCAAACTTTTTTAGGTTAAAACATTTTAATACATTAAGAAAAGTTCGAAGAAAATATAAAAATAATGAAAAAATAGTAGTTTTATTTTTTGTTTCAAGAATTAGTTGTTTTATTTGGGAAAATTTATACAAAATTTTTAGAGAAAATCCAATTTTTAATGTCAAAATTTGTGTAGTTCCATTTTGTTACACAGGTAAAGAAGAAATGATTAAATATTCCACAACGGCATATGAACAATTAAGGAAATTAGGGTACGATGTTATTAAGGCATACAATGAAACAACTGACACATATTTAGATATTAGAAAAGAACTTAAACCTGATATTATTTTTCATAATAAATCTTGGTGGAAGCATTTACCACAACAGTACCATTTAACGAATTTCCCACAGTCGCTTAACTACTTAATTGAATATGGAATTTCTGGCGCCAAAAATCCGGATGGTCACTTTAATTTAGATAGTCATTGGCTTTGCGATACATATTTTGTGCCATCTATAGAACATTTAAAGATGGCTCGTGAAATTTCAAAAATAAAAGGTAAAAATTGTGTTTTTTTAGGATATCCTAAGTTAGATATTTTTTTTGATCAAAATTATCAACCAAAAGATGTCTGGAAGAAACAAAATAAATCTAAAAAGAAAGTTATTTGGGCACCACACTGGCTATATGATGCAGCGACATTATATTCTACTAGCACATTTGCTGAAATTTATGATTTTATGTTATATGTTGCAGATAAATATAAAGATGAAATTCAATTTGCTTTTAAGCCTCACCCAATGCTTTATAAAGCTTTGCAGTCTAGACCAGTTAATGGACAAAAGTGGACAATAAAACAAATTAATGAATATTATCAAAAATGGTCAACAATAGAAAATTGTCAATTTGAAAATAATAGATTTGAAGATTTATTCTTGACATCTGATGCGATGATATTTGATTCAATATCATTCATGGCTGAATATATGGTTACTGGAAAGCCAGCATTATTTACAAAAGGTAAAAAAAATATTTTAGATTTTGATGAATTTGGCAATAAAGTTTATGCCAATTTATACCATACATTTGATTTAAAAAAAGATATTATTAATTTTATAGAAGATATTGTTTTAAATGAAAATGATTATAAAAAGTCAGATAGGGCGATATTTATTAATAATTATCTAAGATCGCCAAATAATAAAACTTCGGCAAAAAATATATATGAGTATATAACAAATTTATTAAAGGAGAACTAATGACTGACAAACTATATTGCATGAGCCACTACTTAGCCTTTAGGTTTATTAAAGATGAAAATATTAATTTCTTTGATGGACTTAATCATACTGTGTTTAAGCCTCGCGATGAAAAGGAGATTACGCCCGTATCTACCATAGACGAGATGGATAGAATTATTAAAGATAAGATTAGCGAATTTTATGTTCCAAATAAAACTGCTATTTTATTATCTGGTGGTATAGATAGTGCCATTTTAGCTTCGTATTTGCCAAAAGGTACAAAAGCATATACTTTTAAGTGTATTGCTCCTAATGCCATAGATGAAACAGCCCAAGCTAAAAAATATTGTGATATTTATGGGCTAGACCACGAAATAATTGAGATGAATTGGTCAGATTTTGAAGAATTAACTCCTGAAATTCTTAAAGCAGATGGAGTCCCTTTTCATTCGATTGAAGTTCAATTATTAAAAGCTGCAAAGCACGCAAAATCTCAAGGTATTGAAAAAATCATATATGGCGATGCTGCTGATTATGTTTTTGGTGGGATGGATAAGATTTTATCTAAGACTTGGAAATTTGACGAATTTGTTGAAAGATATAATTCTATCGAGCCAAGCAAAGTTTTGAAAAATTCAATCAGTGTAAAAGAGATCTATGAGCCATATCGCAAAAGTTTAGACTTGATAGATTTTCAAGCCTTTTTAAAAGATTATATGGATATTGAATCATATACATCTTATATGCACGCCTTTGAGCTAGGAGGAGTAGAATATTTAGATCCATACTCATTTATGAAAATGGCACGACCACTAAATTTAAATAGAGTTAGAAATGGCGAACCTAAATATATGGTGAGAGAGTTATTTGCCAAGCGATATCCAAATATTGAAACCCCAACCAAAATTCCAATGCCAAGAGCAATGAATCAATGGCTGAAAGAATATATTCCAACAAGATCAGAATTTATCGAAAATTGCGCTCAAGATATGACAGGTGATCAAAAGTGGCTTTGCTGGTGTTTAGAGCAGTTTTTAAATATGCATGATAAAGGAGAGCTGTAATGCCAAAAATGGTTATAGGATATACTACTGGAGTTTATGATTTATTTCATATCGGACATCTAAATTTACTTAAAAATGCCAAAGGTTTGTGCGATAAATTAGTCGTAGGCGTAACTGTAGATAAGCTAGTGGAGTATAAAAATAAACGATCAGTAATTCCTTTTGAAGAAAGGATAGAAATAGTAAGAAATATAAAATATGTAGATGCTGCTATACCGCAAGAGGAGCTGGATAAATTTAAAATGTGGGAAAAGCTAAATTTTGATGTGTTATTTGTAGGTGATGATTGGTTTAATGCGCCAAGCTGGAGAGAAATGGAGACGAAATTCAATGAAGTTGGCGTTAGGGTTGTATATTTTCCATATACCAAAGGCACTAGCTCTACAATCTTAAATGAAACGCTTAAAAAATTAAGAGATCAATAGTCAAAAGCATATTTAGTCTATAAAATTTTATAGACTAAAGAAATCTATATTTATTATAATTTCATTTTTTTGATAATCTACCGCCAAAGATTTTCTCAAAGGCGAAAGATGCAAAAACATACTAAAGAGAATTGAAATGTGGTTTATGGAGATTAGCAACAATTATATAAAATGAGACTGACTTCTAAAATATTTCAAGGTTTAGTCTTACTTATATGATTTATTTAGTTTTTAAATTTCATTATTTTTGATTCTCTTAAGTCTTTTTGTGGCAAATATTGTGTCCATTTTGCTAATCCTTTAATCTGTTTGTCACTTAACATATAATTGTTTTTCAAATAAGATAATAGGCTATTAATAAAATCAATTCCTTCTTTATTTTGTTTTAAGCAGTTTAATATCCGCTTCAATTTAAACTCATAAGCATAACACGTTAACAGGTTATTTAAAGATAGTCTAATATTGCGTTCCTTAGCTTTGCTCTATATTGATTATGCGTTTTATATCTTCATCCGCAAGATCTCTATCTCTCATATATTTATCATAATAATTCTTAAGTGGCTCATAGGATATATTTTTGTATTCAATAAGCTTTTCTTCCCTAAGAGTTATATATGCAATAGCATATGACTTATCATAGTTGATATGAGTTTTATTTTTAGAACAAGATCTATTTCTAGAATTTTCATATGATCGCATAGATATTAAAGAAATTGTAAAGTCCGGTATCTTTGATAAATCTACTTTTAAATGTTCATCGATATAATTTTTACTTGCATAAAAAATTTTTCCATTTGCATCTTCTAAGAAGTAAGCTTTTCCTGAACTCAACGGTCGAGTATAATAATATGATTTTGTATTCTCCGGTACAAAATCTCTTTTTATAACTGTCATTTTTTTCTCCTTTAATATTTAATAGCAATATTATATCTTGATTCTCCTAAGCAATCTAATAAATGTACCTATTAATTTTTATATTTAA
>NZ_JANQCT010000040.1:0-5059 GCF_024723495.1 Campylobacter sp. RM19073
AAAAGAATTTAAAAATTTTGAAAAAGCCTTCTAAGGTTGCTGAGCTTTTGCTCAGATTTAATATCTTATATATTCAAAGATGATTTAAATAATAAAAAGATATAATTACAACATTGATAAATTCACCCTAATCGACTAAAAGGAGAGCGATGAAACCAAAATATCACTTTTACAATAATACAATTTACGCATTAAGCGGCTTAAAAGCTATGTGGTGTAGCGAGAAGTCATTTCGCATTGAGGTGGTTATAATTTTGCCTTTGTTTATTGCTATTTGGTTTTTGCCAGTTAGTTATATGCAGATGATTATCCTTGGGGTGAGCCTATTGTTTATCCTTGCGATGGAGTGCTTAAATAGTGCTGTTGAGGCGTGTGTGGATCTTGTTAGTCCGGATTTTCACCCACTAGCCAAAGTGGCTAAAGACTGCGGTAGTGCGGCTGTGTTTATCTCTATTTGCTTAGCTGTGATGGTCTGGGCTGTGGTGCTATTTAATATATTTTGGTGATAGCTGTGATTAGGGATAATCTATATTGGAATGAATTTTATAAAAACGAACACAAAGATATTGCCACGCCTACGCTTTTTGCTAATTTCATCTATGAAAATTATATAAAAAATAAAAGCGTTGTAAATTTAATCGAATTTGGCTGTGGTAATGGTAGAGATAGCCTCTATTTTGCCAAGAATAATCTAAGCGTAACTGCCATTGATAGCTCAAATATCGCCATTAACAGCCTAAAAAATAGGGATAAAAATATCAGATGGATTTGTGGGGATTTTACCAATTCTTTGGATATTAGCGATAAATTTGATATTTGCTATAGTAGATTTACACTTCATGCTATAGATGATAGTAGCCAAAGTGGCTTTATACAAAATGTTAAAAATCTGCTTAAAAGCGATGGAATTTTAGCCATAGAAGCAAGAAGCGTAAATGATGGGAAATTTGGCTTAGGTAAGAAGGTGAGTAAAAACGCATTTATATTTGATAATCATTATCGTAGATTTATAGAGCTTGATGAGTTAAGGCAAACTTTGATAAATAGCGGTTTTGAGATAGTTTATATTGATGAGAGCAGTAAATTTGCCCCCATCAAATACGAAAGTTGCGTCTGCGTAAGGGTAGTGGCTAGATATTAAGGCTATCTAGCTCGGATTTGGTTTTTAAATTCAAATAGTCATTTGAGCTAAATCTTTTTGGGACTTCTATATAGTTATCCCCATACATAAAGCATAGATATTGGTGGTAGTTTTTTAACACGCTTAGGCTAAAATCCTTATAATTTAAGCGTTTTAGCCCACCATCAAAAATCTCATTAGGAAAGTAAAAAAACCTCCCATCATCATAGTCGCAAACCTTGAATTTACCATAGTTATCAAATAATCCAATATCGATAACCACCCCATCGCTATTTGTAATTGTAATTCGCTTAATATCTCCAGCCTTAAGATTTAAGCCATCATCTTGGATATAACGCAAATTTACTTGATACTTACTACCTAATAAATCAGGCAAATTCCTAGCTAAATACTCTAGATCGCTGTATTTTAACACATATAAATCCACATCGCTAACTACGCTTAAAGCCTTGCTACGCAATATAGATATAAGCCCAGAGTTACAAATGAAATAATCCATATTAATCTGATTAAAATACCCATCTAAAATTCGCATAACCTCATCAGTCAAACGCTCTCTATCAGGGGTTGAAAATGAGATATCCCTATCTTCTATAAGCTTGATTTTGTCTTTTAGACCTAAATTTACAAGCTGAGCCTCCATCTCATCGACCCAGATCCCACCTATATAGATATAATCAAATTCCAATTTCACAATCTCATCAACGCTATAAATAGGAATATCCATATATTTACTGCCTTGCTTTTGCTTGTTATTATCTATAAAAGCTACTATATTATCCCTATCATTAACCGCTCTATGTATGGCTCTACCGGCTGCTCCAGTGCCAAAAATAACTATATTTTTCATATATAAACCTTTTTTATTTTTATATATTTTAACATATGTAAAGGTTAAATTTAATACAATTTAATACTAATTTTTGCATATTTTTACAAATATGGGGGGGGGTTGGCGTGCAAATAGAGATTAAAAATTTGATAATTCAAACGATTAAAACCATCAAAAAAGATGCTATTGTAGATGAAAATTCATATATTTTTGGCAGATCTAATGCTTTATTTGATAGTATTGGGCTGCTTGAGCTAGTTGTGGAGCTTGAAGAGGCAATATATGATAAATTTGGCAAAAATATTAGCCTATCTGATAAAAAAGCAATGAGCCAAAAAACTTCGCCATTTATAAATATCAACTCACTATCTAAATATATCCAAAAGTCTTTAAATGAGTAGAGTTTTTATCATCACAGGCACGAGCAAAGGCATCGGCAATGCTCTTGCTAGATTGTATCTAGATGAGGGTCATACCATCATAGGCTGCTCTAGAAATACCCCAAATATCAATCACACTAATTACCATCATTACACATTAGATGCTAATGATGAGAAATCTGTAATTGATATGATTAAAGAGATTGGGCGTAAATTTAAAGTAGATATTTTGATTAATAATATCGGCACAACCACCCTAAACCATATCGCCACTACAAATTTGGATTTGGTAGATGAGATATATAGAGTTAATTTTAGGACTACATTTTTATTTACCAAAGAGGTGGCTAAAATTATGATGAAAAATCGCAAAGGAAGTATAGTAAATATCTCTAGTATCGCATCTCCGCTTAGTTTAGAGGGTGAAGCAGTCTATGCTAGTATGAAATCAGCCATAGAAAAATTTACTCAAATCAGCGCTAAGGAATTTGGATATTATGGTATCAGGATAAACGCCCTAGGAGTTAGCCCTACTAAAACCAATCTTATAAAAGCTTTACCAAAAGATAAATTAGATAGCTTGCTATCTAAACTGATAATAAAAGATTATTGCGAATTTGAAGATATTAAAAATGGGGTTGATTTCTTAATCAGTGATAAAAGCAGATTTATAACAGCCCAAACCATATATCTAGGTGGAGTATGCTAAAAGCCCTAAAATCAAATCAAGATAAAATCGCCATAATAGACAAAGGCAAAGAACACTCATATCAACACCTTATAGATAGGATTAATCTTTATAAATCACTAATCAAAGATGAGCTTTCAAATGGCGATATAGTGGCGTTAAGGGCTATTTATAGCTTTGAGAGTATCGCTATGTTTATCGCACTTTATCTAAATAAAAATATAGTAGCACTACTACCAGATAGCCCAAATTTAGATGAGTATCTACAAAGCTCAAACGCAAACAAACTAATAGAGATAAAAAGCCAAATCAATATAAAAAGCCTAAATCCACCAAAGCACGATAAAATCAAAGAGCTAAATAACCAAAGTGGCTTAATAATCTTTTCTAGCGGAACCCTAAATAAGCCAAAAGCTATAATTCACAATCTAGATAATATGGTAAAAAATTTCGCAGATAAAAGGGCAAATTCATTAAGGATTATTCTATTTTTGCTATTTGACCATATCGGCGGGATAAATACCTTGCTAAGTGGCTTATTAAGCGGCTCAACGCTCATTATAGCCAGTGATTTTTCGCCTAAAAATATATGCTATTTAATATCAAAATACAAAGCCCATATCCTACCTACTACTCCTAGTTTTTTAAATTTGCTTTTAATGACTAAGGAGTATGAAAATTATGATTTAAGCTCTCTTAGGCTCATCACCTACGGCACAGAGAGAATGGACGAAAATATACTAATTAGGCTTAAAAATATATTTAAAAAGGTTAAATTTATCCAGACTTTTGGCACGAGCGAGAGCGGGATTTTACCCACCACTTCTAAATCATCAATATCAACATACTTTAAGCTAAAGCCAGATGAGTATAAGATCAAAGATGGAAGGCTGTTTTTAAAGTCAAAAACTATGTTTTTAGGCTATATGAATTTAGATAGTGATAATCAGTGGTTTGATAGTGGGGATTTAGTTAAGCAAGATGGCGATGGATTTTTAAAAATCATAGGCAGAAGCAAGGAGATTATAAATGTAGGTGGCAAGAAACTTCTAGCTAGCGAGGTTGAGAGCTGTATTTTAGAGCTAGATGAGATAAAAGATGCTTTGGTATATGCTTTGCCGTGTGAGATTTTAGGTCAGATGGTGGCGTGCGATGTAGTGTGCGATCTAGCTAAATCAAATGCCAAAGAGCTGATAAAATCGCATTGTAAGGCTAGATTGGAGCGGTATAAAATCCCAGTTAAGATAAATATCGTAGATGAAATTACCTTCACAAACCGCTTTAAAAAAGATAGAAAACTTAGATAAACTCCACCTTGCTACTATCTGCTAGAGATTTTACCCTATTAATTAGCCTGTTATTTAATGAGTTAAATTTGGATTTTTTTAACTCCAAAGTGTAGATCTCATTGCTTTTGACTATCTCAAAGCCAAAAAATTGATTAAATCTTAGGGCGTTTTGATTGTTTAATTTAATCTTAGAGTAGATAAAATCGCTATCTTTTAAAATTTTTGATAAAAATAGATAAGCAAAGGCTGATTTAATCAAAGGCTCCACCCCGCTTTTATAAAAAATCCCCCAAAAACCATTATAAAAATTAACCCCACCCACAATCTCATCATTAAAAATCATCGCAAAATATGAATTATTTGGTAAATTTAAAATCCAATTTTTATGAGTTTGTATGTCGATTATACCGCCATCTAAGCTAATATCTCTAATTGCCTTGCTATTTCTAATGCTTAAAATCTCCAAGCTCTCACTTGGGCTTAGTAGCTTATAATCTTTAAATACAAATTTCATACCACACCTTAAAATTTTGTAAAAGAGTATTATAGCATTAAAGATATGTTTTATGGCTGTTTTTACTTCGCACGGCAACAAGTCGCCGTTTGCGACAGGGAGCTACGCTCCCTTGACCCACCTAAAGTCCCTACTTCGTAGGGTAACCCTATTTGGTTCAAATTTGTTTTGTTAAATCTGAGCGAAAGCTCAGCAACCTTGAAAGGCTTTTTCAA
>NZ_JANQCT010000041.1:0-4390 GCF_024723495.1 Campylobacter sp. RM19073
GAATAAGAATAATATTGTGTAAATTAAACTTTAGTCGCAAAGTGGGGCTTAGCTCCGTCTTGCGAAGTTAAAATAGCTTTAAGGAATCACTATGATATGTCCGTTTTGTGCTAGTGGTAAAACTAGCGTGATAGCTACGATTAAAGGGCTAGAAAATAGGCGTTTTAGGCGGTGTAATGCTTGTCATAAGACATTTGAGACAAATGAGAGAGTCTTAGCAAAGCATTTAGAGGCTAGATACTTAGTGAGTGAATTTAAGGAGTATATAGATGAGTCTAATACAAAAACTAATAAAACATAAAATCGCAAAGAGCAAAGATAAGCAAAAATTGATAGATGAGATGATAACAACGCTTGGAACTAGGGCAAATGAAGAGCTAAAAGAGGCGCTAGAAGAGATCTATATGGCTGTGATGAGTAATTATGATAGCCCTGAGCTAAAGAGCATCATAAAAGATAGATTAGAAAATTTAGATATTCATATAAAAGATATAAATTATGAGGATCTGTATCGTAGTTTTTTAGAAGGGGTGGGTGGTAGGAGTGATTTGAGATTTGATAGTGTTGATGCTAGGGCTATAAAGGTTATGAGAGAGAACTTTTACTGGATAAAAGGGGAGTTTAATGCTAAGGTAAGCGATGAGCTAAAGGATATTACACAAGAGATATTTGAAGGCAAAATCCCAAGAGTTAAAGCTGGGGAGATAATGAGAGAGAAATTCAAAGGCGTATTATCAGTCAATACTAGCTACTTTGAAGGGGTAAGCGATCATATCATCAGCCAAATGCAAAATATCTCAAGGGTCAATGAAGCTTCTAAAAATGGTGTGGAATACTATAAAGTAGTAGCTAGGATAGATAGCAGGACTAGCCAGTGCTGCAGATCTATGAATGGCCGCATAGTGCCAGCTTCACATATAGAGGCTCAAAGTAGGAATATACAAAACGCTAAAAGTATAGATGAGAAAAAAGCAGCAGCTACTTGGCGAAATGGTGCGTTTTATGGTAAAATTTTGCCTAAGAATTTTGGATTACCACCATATCATTTTAGATGTCGCACGGAGGTGGTGCCTGTGTGGATTGATGAAGAGGTGATAGATGGAGTGGTGATGAAAAACACAAGCCCACTAAGCAAAGATGAAGTAGTAAAACATATAGATAAAACTGGGGTAGAAAGAGTGCTAAGCAAAGATAACTATTTTGGCAGTGGCAATCACTCTATGCCACTACATAAAAAAGCTCATAAAAGAGATATAGTTAGAGCGTTAAATTCTATTGAGAGAGTAGCGGTAAATAATAAAAACCCAAATAGGCTTAACGCAATGAGTCAAAATGGATATTTTTTGGTATTTGATGGTGTGGAGCTGGTGACAATTTATAAACCTACCAACTCACTAGAGAAGTATTTTAAAAAAAATAGTGTATTAACCCAAGGGGAAATTATAAAAAGCAGTATATTTGCAAGGTGGTTTAAATGAGAAAAATTTTGATATTTTTATATTTAGATATAGAATGGGGAATAATAGAAGCAGATTATAGAAAGAAAATTATGGATGGCTCTATAGATGACTTTAAAAATATAGATTATAAGAGATGTGATAAGTATGGATTTGCCACATTTGAAGCAGTAAATGGCAAGATTATGCACTTTTTTGATATTTGCAAAATCACTGATGAGCTACTAAGCGTAGCTAGAGATGATGAATTAATGCAAGAAATTTGCGAATTTGAAGTGGTAAAAAATGGATATAAATTCACTGGCTCATTTATAGACGCACTAGAGTATATCAAAGCGAATTTTAAAGGATAACTCTAAAAGGGTAAAAACACTTAACAATAAGCAGTTTAAATATTTAAATTTATTGAGTATTGCTATTCTTGTTTATATTAGGCTCGACAATAGAGTCGTTACCCTTTTGGGCGGTGCTGTTTCTTTCAGTACGCTGATGTATTTTACTAGTATTTTGGTCGATGTAGTTTTTAGTATTCATATCAAAAAAACGCCAATATATAAAAATTGCGCACATAATGCATGTAATAAATAAATTAAATCTAAAAATATAGCTATTACAAAATCCGTTTTTTAAAGATTTTAAGAAAATAGTGCACTCTTTTTGTTTTTCGAAGTCCTGATTTATTTTTGAAAAATGTATCTCTCTGATAAAGGCATATAAATAGTGTAATATGTTTGTTATAAATAGACCTATTAGACAAACGATAAACGATAATCTGTATACACTTGCTTGGTGTATATTGGAAAGGACCGATGTAGAAAAAGTAAGTCCTGCAACAAATGCAAAAACGATAGAGGCAAAGATACCTAAAATAGTAATATATTCTTTTTGCATATCGTTTATTTTTTTGGTTGCCTTACTGGCACTATTGCTTGCATTTTCGGCTAATTTTTGTGCATCTTTTAATTTTTTTATGGTCTCCGAATTATTATTTTCACCTTTATTTTCAATTTCACGCATGTATTTTATTTGTAAAATTTCTAAAACAACATGATCGTATAGTTTTAAAAATTTATTCACAAAATTAGTGGAGTAACCATTGCTTTCGTCTTCAATATAAGCTCTAGCCTCCTCTATCGCCTCCATTAAATTATCTATACTTAGTTTGTTTTTCTCTCTGTCTATTCTTGATAATATAAGGAAAATTTTTGAATATTTATGCCTGAAATCTTCGCTAGCGTTGTCGGTACTACTAACATACACTTCTTTTAATTTATCGATATTGCCGTTAAGCCTAAACTGACCGCTTTTATCTCGTAGGGCGTTTTGTTTAGACAAAGAGCACAAAACATCTTTTATGATTCGGTGTTTTTTATCAAGATGAGGATTTATATCAGAAAGCATTATCTTTTATCTGCTGTTTTGGTATCACATCTCCAAATCCAGCACCATCTTTAAAAATAATATCCCATGCCTTACCTTTCGCGTGCGTCTGGCTAACTAGCGTCCAAGGATCCATATTACGTTTTTTGCAGACAGTACTGTCTATTAGTGAAATATTATCACCTAAATTCTGTATTATTTTATCGTAATTGTCATATTCTTCATAAATTTTTAATGCCCCCAAATATGAGTACTCATAATAGACGCTAGGTACAACTGGTCCAAATTTCCAAGCTTCAAAATCATCATCAAATAGTGGTTTGTTATTTTTTTTTAAAAAATCATGCTGTATATAATAGAGTATTTTTTGAAGCTGTAAGTTACTAATAGGGCACTCTTCTTTTTTGCATTTTGTTACAACATATTTTGCTACCTCTAACGCTTTCATTTTTACTCCTTTCGTTTTAATTATGGTTAAATTATATTAAATTTTGATACAATTAGTATTCTAAATTTTTTAAGTATATTTATAAATTTTGAAACCTATTTTAGCAAAAATTATACCAAATAATATTAAATTATGCAATTAATTCAAAAATACTCACGGTATTTTAAAGGGTTTTTGTATAAATAAACAAAAGTAATAAGCGGATAAAAAGGTGGCTTACGCCATTATCTAGTTTATTATATACGCCTTTCCCCTTTATCCCTAACCTTTTCAAAATAGCTTAATGCAAGCGCTAAAGCCCAAAACCTATCTGCGTGGCCGTGCTCGTTTCGGTCGCTGTCGTAAATAAAGCTTTTAGCGCCGGCTTTTCACTGCTCGTTATGGGCTTTACTGGCGAGAAGGCTTATAGATGGAAAATAGAGTTTATCAAAGCCTTTAATAAAATGGAAGCAATGTTAAAAGTCGCTTGCGGTAAGCTATACCATATGAGCTTTAGTCATATAAGGGCTTTAGATAATGCCCTTAAAAACTCTATTTAAAGCCCTTTTTAATATCAGTTATGATGCCTTGTTTTATATCTCTTACAAGGGCGGATTTTGCCCTTGTAAATCCCTCGCCTTTTATATAGCTATCTAAAGCGTTTTTTAGATATGGACTGGCCTTAGTTCCTGGGTGATTTACCTTTTTGCCAAATATTTTGCCTTTAGCAGCTAATACTTTTTTGTTTTTAGCCTTAATTATATGTGGCTTAGTACCAAAATGGACAAATTTAGCATATGGTGCGAGTTTTGTATTGCCTACTATTACTTTTTTGTGGCTATAGCTAATGACTTTTATATCTTTTTTTAGATTGCCTGTTTTATATGGAGCTATAGTTTTAGCTTCATTTGCCGTCTCAGTGCCAACTCTAAATAGAAATTTTTTGTAAATTATATTCATATTTTTTACTCCTCAGGTCAGCAGAACCGACCTTTGCGGCAAGCCCCATCGGCTTGACCTCGCACTCTTGTGCTTTGCACTCTCTTTGAGAAAGTCCCCATAAATGGGGTACCCTTATAAAATCAGTGGCGTTAGCCACCACCTTGAAAGGCTTTTACAAGGGGTT
>NZ_JANQCT010000042.1:0-3624 GCF_024723495.1 Campylobacter sp. RM19073
ATAGCTTTAAAAACAGCTTTAATCAAATCAAGCAAGATTACGCAGATACCAAAGATTTTTTAATCAAAAACTCAAACTACCAAAGCGATTTTAAGGACTTAAGCGACAATCTAACCACTATCTTAAGCGATACGCAAAACATAAGCACAAGGGGAGTTTTTAACGCTTTAAATGGTGGTGGCAATCTTGATAATCTTTTAAATGCTAAAAATGCGATAAACGAGCAGTTAGGCTATATCAATAAGGCTGATTTTAAAAGCTCAAGCGACTTTATAAACCAAAAAGCACTAAATGAAGCTAAAAATCTAATAGATAATGAGATTAACATAGCTTTAAAAAATGATGAGAGATTAATGGGTTTATATAGACAAGCCAACGGCGATTACGCAAAGATGAAAAATATCAGCGATAGTAATCTAATGAGCCAAATAAGCCGTGATGGCAAGACAAATATAGAAGCCCTTAATGCTATGATAAAAAGCAGTGATAACATTAATGGCGTTACCTTAAATGACTTCTTAGGCTCATTAGGGGCTAAAGATAGAGCCGTTGCTGAAGCTAATCTAATCAAAGGCTTAATGGATAAAAATAGCGTTAATGGCGTGGTGGATTTTAGAGCTTTAAATAAGAACTTAGCTAGTTTAGATTTTGGGAGCGAGTTTGCTAAAGAGCTAACAAGTCAGATTTTAAGCAAAAAAGCTATACTAAACAACACTAGCGATATTTTAAACTCTTTAGGTGATAGGGTAATCAAGCCAAAAACAATGAGCCAAGGCCAAACTCAAGACCCACTAAAAAGAGCTGAAACTATGAAGGCAAACTTCATCGTAGAAAAGCTTAAACCTTTAATACCATATTTAGGCAATAACGAAGCCTTAAAACTACACTTAAACAGAGCCATTTTGAACGCTAATGGCGACTTTAAACTAGCTATTAAAAATATAGATAATATCCCAGATGGCAACTTGCCAACGCCTACAAGAAATCTCTTAAATGAGTTTAAAAATGCGTTAAAAGATATAGAGCAAGTGGTAAAAACCCAAGAGCCAACCACAGCTAAGGCTGAAAATCAAGCAAATTTGGCTAATCAATCTATAAAAGGCGATGGGTTTGTAACTTATCCAAATAGTGCTAGGCAGATATATCCGCATAACGCAATTTTTGAAGTGCCTAATGAGATAAGGCAAATAGTAGATATTGGGGATAGGGTAAGTGCGTCTCTTGAGTGGTTAAGAAGTAATCACCCTGAAATGTTTAAAACTCAAAGAGCGGTAAAGGAAGTTATTGATTATGTTTTAAAAGAGCCTGAAAATATAGTTTCACCAAAAAAAGGCGATGGAGTAATTTTATCAAAACAAAATGATAAAAAAATAGATGAAATAGGCATAAATCAAAATAGTGAAGTTTTTCACGCAAACAAAAGAAAACTTAATAGTAATGAGAAAAAAGCAGTCAGTGGAGACGCCCTACCTCCACACTTAGATGCCGATAATATCAGTCTAACGGGGCGTTATAGCGTTGGTGAAAAATCACATTTAACTGCTTTTGATGGAAACATTATACCACAAAACGCTAAAAGTGAAGTTAAAGAACAAACAAAAAGCACACAAATAAACGAACAAATAGCTAAAGCAGAGCCAACGCAAAAGGCTACCACAACCGCCAAAGAAGTGGATATAAACAACACCGAAAAGCCACACCCAAATACAAATAGTAGATATGAAAATATTAAGAAATTTGTAGAAGGCAAGACAAATAAAGCCTTAGATAGCGTGATAAAAATTTATAATGAGTTATATAGAGGCGTTTTAGATGATTTTGCTAGGGCGCATCCTAGTGAGCTAAATTTACCTACTAATTATCACGCCCAAATGGAAAATTATATCACAAAAGATTTTTTAGTAAAATATGATAAAGAGATAAAAGGGATAATTAACCAAAAGGCAAGTGGAGAAAATAGGCAAATAGCATTAAAAGCCTTTGAAAATTTAAAAGAAAATTTCGATGAGTTAAGAAGCGTAGGTATAGGCGACCTAATCAAACTAACAGCAAAAGGTCTAAAAGATGAATTAGCATTAATAGAAATAAAATCAATGAGCGATAAAGAGCTAGTAACGCAATATCAAAAGCTACAAGATAGCAATGCTAGGGTTAATCAAAATCTCTTTACATATTTAGAAAATGAGATAAAACAAAGAGAGAAAAAGCTATATCCATTTATAAATAGTGATAATAAAGATTACTCTTATAGCTTAGAAAAACAGCTTAAAAATCGTGGATTAATGGGACTAAAAGATAGTGATTTAGAAAATATCGCCAAAGAGAGAAATAGCAGATTATACTTGCCAAGCTATATTAGAGAAAATATCCAAAAAGAGCTAAATATTAATCCTATAAGAGAGTTTGGCACTAATTACGCAGAATTCTATCACGATGGGAAAAATGCTATACAAAAGCTATTAACCGAAAGGCAAGGGCAAGTAGCTGGAGCGTTTGAGAGAAAAGAGCTAGGGGATATAGATTTACCTTGGGGCGAAATAACGGACGCTATAAAACATAAGGGTTATGGTCTAGCTCATATCTTAGATAAAAGAACAGCTGAATTTATAGAGCAAGGATTAAGCAAAAAACAAGCCGAAGCAAAGGCAATAGAGCTTATAAATAAATTGCCTGATATAATAAAAAATGGGGAGATAGAACAAAAGGGCGGACGCTTTAGAATACAAAAAGATGACTATGTAATAGGTTTAACCAGTGAATATAAAGGCGAAAAAAGAAATTGGATAATAACCGCATTTGAGAAGGATAAAAAGGGTAATCCGCAGTCTTTCACCGAAGCAGATTTTACAGCTAAGTCGGACAATCTCTTATCAAACCCTACTAAAAATTCTACCACAACGGCTAATAAAAGTCAATGGGGGATAAAAAGCACTAGCAAAATGCCTGAAATCTCAGCTGGCAGTAAAATAAAAAATGAAATATTTAAAAACTTTATGGCTGATGAGGGAGTAGTCCAAGCAGCGATAGTTAATGACTTTGAAAATTTCAAGCTTTTTGCCAAAAATAAATTAGATGACTTGCTAGTTGATGCTTATAATAAAAACCCAGATGAAACAAGAAAACTTTTTGACAATGTAATAGGCGAGTTTGAACCTGCTTTAAATGAATTTCATAAAATAGCGCAAAGCGGAGAGCTTGGTGCTGCTAAAAAAACAATAACGCAAAAACAAGACCTTGGTAAGTGGGAACTAGATGGAAAAGCGGTCTGGCATTTTGAGAATACGATAAACACAAGCGCAGGTGGCATAAAAAAAGAATACGCAGATGATTTAGCAAAAATTGATGAGCTTAATCTTGGGGATGAAGTAAAATTTAAGCTAAAAGAAAAGTATGAAAAATTTTTAAGCGCAGCAAGTGATAGAGTAACAAAATCAAAAGGTGGTAAGGTCACTTTCCATCATAAAAAATGGGGTGATGCCACGGAGCTTGAAGCTTTTAGAACTAAATTATTTAATGAAAATTCTACGCCAAACGAGCTTTTAAGTCAAGGGCAAGTGCCTACTGGGTGGATGAGAGGTTCTACAAATATAGGCAATAGCTGGGAAGAACAGCCAAAATGGGCTG
>NZ_JANQCT010000043.1:0-3598 GCF_024723495.1 Campylobacter sp. RM19073
TTGATTTGTTTTAGTTTAAATTAGTTTAAATTGATTTGTTTTTACTCTTGTTATAGTTTGATTTTGCCGTGCTTATATGCTATTTTTTGATTTAAATTAATTTGTTTTAGTTTGTTTTGATTTATATTAGTATAAGCAAAAATATCGGACAATATCACGGACAAAATAGAAATTCCAAAAAAGGTGTCCGTATGTTAAATGATACAAAGATAAAATCATTAAAACCCAAAGATAAACGCTATAAAGTTAGCGATGGTGAAAATCTCTATATTTTAGTTATGCCAAGTGGCACTAAAACTTTTATTTATGAGTATAAGAGTAAGCAAACTCTTAAATATAAACGAGTAAGCCTAGGCAAATATCCTATAATGAGCCTTTTAGAAGCAAGGAGTAAGCGATTAGAATTTCAAAAAATGCTTTTAAATGGCGATGAGCCTAGAAATTCTAAAACAGTAACAACATTTAAAGAGATATTAAAAAAGTGGCTTGATTATAAGCGTTCTCAAGTATCAGCAAAGCAATTACAAATAATTACTCGCTATTTTGAAAGGTTTTATATCCCCAAATTTGGCAATAAAGATATAAAAAGCATAAAAAAGGCAGATATAATACAAGCTACTGATGAGCTTAATA
This sequence comes from Campylobacter sp. RM19073, assembly GCF_024723495.1. Lineage (NCBI taxonomy): Bacteria > Pseudomonadati > Campylobacterota > Epsilonproteobacteria > Campylobacterales > Campylobacteraceae > Campylobacter > Campylobacter sp. RM19073. Next base: position 634 of record NZ_JANQCT010000043.1, read on the forward strand.
GAGATGGTAAATTTGAGACATTAGATAGAGCTTTAAACAATATAACCGCATTTTTAAAATGGGCGGTAACTCGTGAGTATTTAGCTCATAATGTAGCGTTTGATATTGATAAATCATCACTTTTTAAAAAGAAAGCAGTAGTAAATTCGCCTGGAATTTACACAAAAGATGAGATAGCAAATTTAATACGAAATATTAATGATTATAATGGTGATATTAGAGTTAAAACTGCTGGGTTACTAGCTCTTTTTACAGCTCAAAGGTCTTTTAATATTCGTTTTGCTAGATGGGATGAGATAGATTTTAAAAAAAGAATTTGGAATATACCAGCTCATAAAATGAAAATGAAAAAAGCACACGCTGTGCCTTTGAGTAGGCAAGTTATCAAGCTACTAGAAAACTACCAAATTTATGAATTTAAAAGCCCTTATATATTCCCATCATTAAGAAGCAACACAAGACCTATCAGCGACAATGCTATACGCTCAATGCTTAGAAATCTAGGCTATACAAACGAGCAATTAACCCCACACGGATTTAGAGCTATGTTTAGCACTATAGCACACGAGAATATAACTTCTCACGGATTAAGTGAGCGTATAATTGAGCTTTGCTTAGCTCACGCAGAAAAAAACAAGATAAAAGCTACATACAATCACGCTTTAAATCTTGATGATAGAGCTAAGCTAATGCAGTGGTGGGCGGATTATTTAGATAATTTAAGATGATGAGCCGTTTAAGTAATTTAAAATACTATTTTTGGAGTAGTAAATTACTTTTGAGTTTGCTTTTGTGCGTTTTATAAGCCCTTTTATGGCTAGTTTTGTTAAGGTTGAAGTTTGCTTAACACCTAACATATTTTTAGCTATTTGTGGGCTTATCCAAGTATCATTATTATCAATATTTATCATTTTTTCCCTTTTTTTTGTGATTTTAAGCTGACTAAACCGGCAAATTTAAACTGGGTAAATCCGCACTGATAGACACCAAACGAATATTGTTTTACTTTCACAATATCATCAAGCCCACCATATGCTTCTTTTGGTAGGCACTTTACAGAGTTAGGGTGTATTTTACTTACTTTGCTCATATCGTATAAAATCTATAAGTTTTGTATTTAATCATTAGTTAGTCCTCAATATAAACTTTATGATTAGGGTCGTTCTTTTTTAGGTAGTTATGAAGCCTTTCCCACTCCTTATCTCCTAAAATAGCTTTTCTAGCTTTTTCTAGCCCAGCTAAAGCCTTCACGGCTCTGCTCTTAAGTTCTTCATCGCTAAGGCTATATAAATCCTTTTTTATCTCTAGCATCATACTTTTTAGAACTGTGTGAATTCTTTCCAGCCTATCGGCATCATCAATGCTTTCAAACTTAAATATACTCATTTAATCTCCTTTAATTTTTAATCTCATTTGTCTAGTTTTTCAATTTCTAAAATAACTTTGCCGAAAATTTCAGGTATGTCTGGAATTAAAGTGTTTCCGTATTGCTTAATTCGTTCCAGTTTTGTGGATATCCCATCAATTTTTCGTAAGCTTGGCAGAGTTTGTCTAAAATTTGCGATGAATTCATCGCACCTTGCTCTAATATCGGCGGTAGTAATGAATTGAATGTTCTGCTTTGTCTGCCGTTTTTGACACTTTTGAAGTGCTGCTCTAATGAAAATCTCTCTAACGCAAGAGCATCGCTTGCCAGTGGCGTTGGTATCAAGTAACCAAGCGAGTATGAATGCTCGTCGTCTAATGTGTGGATATCCGAAATCACTAGCTCGAAGTATTGTGGGGAAAATATCATATCCAAGCATTTTGAGTTCATTTTTGAATGTTTTGTGATAAAATGCATTTGTTAAAAGCTCCTTGACATTTTCAAATAGCATATATTTAGGCTTTAGCTCATCAGCTAGTCTTAGCATTTGAAAAAATAAGCTACTTCTATTACCAGCTATCAGACCTAATTTCTTACCAGCTGTGCTTAAATCTTGGCAAGGAAACCCACCTGTTATGATATCTATTTGAGTGTTAAAATCTTTTTTTGATAATTTCGTTACATCATCAAAAATGGGTATGTTAGAGAAGTTTTTCTTTAATACTTCTTGACACATTTTATCTATCTCGCAAAATGCTATAGTTTCAAACTCCGCACTAGCTCTATGTAGCCCTAAGCTCATACCACCTATCCCACTAAATAAGTCAAGAATTTTCATATGATACCTTAAATTCTATTTTTAAGCCACTTTCGAAATTCTCTATAAATACAACGCTATCAGCTTTGCTATCAATTAACTTTTTTATACAAATTTCAGCTAAACAACTCCAAAATTGCTCGGTAAAATTAATCTTATTAACCCACCTTAAAAAACCACTTTTTATATCTTTTTTCATTGTGCCTAAAAAGATATCTTCACTCACTGGTGCTGGATGAATTTCTAGCTCATCTAATTTCATTTTTTACTACTTTAAAATGGAATTTCGTTATTATCGTTATTATGGGTTTGAGTTTGATTACTGCTTAGCATTTCCATACTTTCAACTACTACTGAGTGCTTGGAGCGGTTTTGTCCGTTTTTGTCTTGCCAATTCTCAAGCTTTAATCTACCTTCGATTAAGACCTTGCTACCTTTATTTAGATATTGATTTGCCACTTCTGCTTGACGACCAAAAAAGGTAATATCTATAAATAGCACTTCTTCGCTCGTATTGCCATTTTGGTTTTTGAATTTTCTATTGACTGCTATAGTAGTATTTGCTATTGTGATATTGCTATTGCTTTTTAGCGTTATATCTTTGCTTAGATTACCAGTTAAAATAACTTTGTTAAACATTTTATTCTCCTTTGATATGTGAGATTAGCTTTTTGGCTATGGTTCTCATTTGTATTAGTGAGTTTAGCCCTATTGCTTTTTGTAGCTAGAAGTTTTTCCATTGTTAATCCTTTCATTGATTTTTTAATAAATGTAAATTACTC
>NZ_JANQCT010000044.1:0-3293 GCF_024723495.1 Campylobacter sp. RM19073
CGCTAAATTAAAGAATATGGATTGAATAGTGTAGGTTGTGATATTAATTTTTATTATTTTTATTATTTTTATTATTTTTATTATTTTTATTATTTTTATTATTTTTATTATTTTTATTATTTTTATTTCTCTGGCTTTTTAGGTTTAGATATTAATTTTATTAAATTATTCTCAATTTATCTTGTTTATGATAGTATTGTTATTGATTTTATTAAGGAGCGATAGTTGAGTGTTTTACTTATTTTACTAATTTATTTTTATTCTTTTTAATTCTTAGATTAGATTTTTATAGTAACTACTTATTTATTAAAGAGAAATTTAAAAATGCTTTAATGGTGGTTTTTGGTGTTAGTTTAGTAATTTGCATTTGGGTTATAGTTTCTATTGGCATTTAAATTTGATTTTTTAACTTTTCCAATATTGCATATAATTTTAAGTGTTTTTGGTGGATTTTATTTTAAAAAGTTTAAGAAGTCAAAGCGAATTTACGGAATTTAGCATTTCTGGCAATCTATTTTTGACTAGATTTATCATAAATATCAGTAATGTAAAAGCATTATTTTATTTTTGTTAGCATATTTTCAAGTTTAAATTTTAATATAAATCTAGTAGCGATTGCAATTTTTAATGCTGGGAGTTTTATTTATTTTTCTCTTGTTACTCTTTTATTTTTAAATGCCAAAATAAAAGCGATCTACATAAGACATTCCAAAAAGCTAGATGCGATTTTGGCTATTGTATTTATATTTTTTTATTTTTATCAATATATTTAAGGAGATTATGAATGGTTGGGTATGTTGATTATTTAAATTTTTAAACAAGAGAATATTAATGAGCTATGGCAAAGCTTATTTTTGTTCAAGGGTAAATGAGAGGCAATGATTAACGCTGTCAAGCTTTATTTGGATCGTAGATAAAAGCAAAGTGTTAGTGATTTGAAGCTAGTATAACAAGATATAATTAACTTTCTTTTTATCCTTTTACGATAATATTTTATTCAAAAATAAAATGCTAGATTTAAATTTGAATCTATTTTTGTAGCGGTTGCATTTATAGTGGCGCTATAACTAGTCGTTATATTTGTTATAAAATGCTATAAGTGTTGGATTTAAAACTTTGGTTTGCTCTATTCTAGGCACAAATTTAGCTTATCTTGTGTTTATAGTTTTTTTTATTTTTGATAGTTTAAATTTAAATTGCTTAATAAAGTGGCGATTTTTGGTGCTTTATTTATCATATATTTAGGTGTAAGTGGTTTGGTGTCTAAGATTAAAAGTAGCCAAGCCATAGAGCAAAATTTCTAATAATATCCCCAAAATTACCAAACTAAAAATCCATTTATAAGCAAAATAATGCTAGGTTTAATGATTTATATTTAAAATAAGGATATAAGTGGTGGCAAATTTTAATCAAGAAGTTTATAATTTATTAAGATTAATACCAAAAGGCAAGGTGGTTACTTACTCTCAGATTGCGTTGTGTTTAGGTAATGTAAAACTAGCTAGAGCTGTTGGTAATGCGCTACATAATAATCCTAATCCAACGCTATATCCTTGCCATAGGGTGGTAAATCGCAAAGGTGAGCTATCTAAGGCATTTGCATTTGGTGGGAGTGAAGGGCAGATGAGATTGTTGGTTGATGAGAATATTAAATTTGATAAATTTAATCGTGTTAAGCTTGATATTTATGGGTTTGACATTGAGAAATTTATAAAATCCAAGGGCTAGATGATTTAGCACAATATAAATTTATTTTTAAATATTTATATTAGTTTTAATTTATAATTTCATTTTTTTTTTTTTTTTGATAAACTGCCGTTTTTGAGATTGAATTTAGAAAGCTAGAAAATGAAAAATATAGTGCTTCTTGGCGGTAGCAATTCTGTAATGGTAAATGGATTACAAAAAGGTCTTAGAGAGTATGCTAATGTAACAAATTTAGCCCTTGGTGGTAGTACATGCTTACAGAATTTATATGAATTAAAACGAGAAAAAAATCAAGAGGCTATAAAAAATGCAGATTTAATAGTAACTGAGAGCAATATAAATGAGCTTCATCAGCATTTAAATGAACGGGAACAATTGAGCTTAGAAATAATATTTAGAAATATGCAATATTTTTATGCTAGTTTATATGAATTAAAAATACCAGTATGCGTTATTATATTGCCATCATTTCATCAGAATAAATACAATATAATCCATAATATGCATAAATACTTAGTCAATTTTTATAAATTTTCTTTAATTAGTCTACATGATTATTATAAGAAATATAATCTTGTAGAATTTGGTAATAAATTTGGGCATCATCAATTATGCGTAGTCAATAAAGCACTTGGAAGCAATATTTCTAAAAATATTGATAAATTTGTAGTTTCTAATATAAGTTTAAAAGTTGATATTCCAAATTTTAAAATAATTACTCCAAAAAATATGAATAGAAATTCATTACTAAAAGTATTTACTCCAAAAAATTCAATTTTTGATGAAGTCGTATATAGATTAGAATATAACTCTACTTTAAATTTTGAGAATGAAGATGGTTATAAGATAATAGGTATCCATAGTTGGATGTTAGAAGAAGATGGGAGCATAAGCAAAATTCCTGTTGATAAAGCGCAATTTCAATGCGGTTCAATATGTATAAGTTCGCATAAAAATACTATAATAAAATCTACATCTAAGCTAAATAGATTTTTTGAGCTACAAGCAGAGCCACTGATTGGCAAAGACTTACAAATACAATTTAATTCTCAAAAATTACCTGACACTGAGTTTTATAGTATGTCAATTTCTAATCATACAAATAGCATATCTTTACCATATTTTGATCTAATCGCCTTTTTCTTATGTAAGCCAAATCCAAATATGGAGCTATTTGACCTAAGTGTTATACCAAACGATAAGGATATAGAGATTGATAGAGATATAGACCGCTCTCATCTTATACCAAATATAGTATTTTTTAAAGATTCTATGGAGTTTATAGATGAGTATATCGGATACCTATATCCAAATATTACAAAACACATAGATAAAGTTTTAACGCCACAAATTATAAATAAAATTAAAGAGCACTTGTTGGTCTTGCAACCGCCTAAAGCCACGCCACAACAACCAAAAGAGCCATCTTTGCAAGATCAGATAAATTTACTCAAAGAGCAGATATCTAAAAAAGATAATGAGATTAAAGCCTTACAAACTAGCTACCAAAAAGCAGCAAATTTCAAAAATCATCTAAGCTATAAACTAGGCAATGCTCTTATAAAGGCACACAAAAGTTGGTATAA
>NZ_JANQCT010000045.1:0-3202 GCF_024723495.1 Campylobacter sp. RM19073
ATCTCTATGTTCTTTTAACGCACAAAATTTTCGCAACAAAAAACTCGAAGGAGTTTTTGGCGAAAATTTGGAATAAAAACCAAAATCCGTGCTAAAGAACCAAACACTCTTGTGCTTTGCACTCTCTTTGAGAAAGTCCTCATAAATGGGGTACCCCGCCTGCGGGGACTTTAGGGGTTTCCAAAACCAGCGAATGCGACGGCTTTAGCCGAGGTTTCTGTGAAAGGCTCACCTTTGGTCGCAAAGACTAGCTTGGCTCTAGCGAAGTAAAAAGTAGTTAAAAATAATTAAAAAGGATATAAATGAAACTTGTATATAAAAGTAGCTTTGATAGTAAGCAACTACTAGATGATAACATGAGTGATGAGTATATAAATCCGTTTTGTGATTTTGATATGCTTTTAGATCTATATTACGCAAATGTTTATCACGCAAGAAGCATAAGAATAAAATCAAATTTACTCTCTCAAATAGAGATAGAAAAGAGTAATATAGATAAATTTCTACCAGGTGGTATAAGCCCAAAATACTTTTTAAAAGTTTTTACTCTAAATTTAGAGCTATACGGAAATGCTGGGATTGAGAGTGCTGGGAATAAAAATAGCTTTTATATGTATAATATAAAAGGCAATAAACTAAGGCTTGGCAAGCAGGGCGAAATTTTCCAAGTTTTAAATAGTGAAGTTAAAAAGCTAGATGGATTTGTCCTTAAATACTATAGCCCCAAAAGCCACTACTATGGTGAGCCTGATTATTTAGCTACACTTAAGCAGATTATGCTAAATCAAAAAGCTGATATTTACAATGAGAAGTTTTTTGACAATGGGGCTAGACCAGATATGGCTATCATATATGAAAATGCCGAGCCTTCACAAGAGCAGCTAAATGCCTTTAAAGATTTCTTTGGAAACTCATTTAAAGGCTATCAAAACTCACATAATACTCTAGTTTTATTTGGCAATGATATAGATGATAAAGATGCAAAAATTCGCTTTGAGAAGCTTGGAAATATAGAAGATATTAGCTTTGAGAAGCTTAAAAAAGTAGCTCGTGATGAGATAGTAGCGGCTCACGGCTTACCGCCAAGGCTTTTAGGCATTACTGAAAGCTCAGCTCTTGGGGGAAGCGGTGAACTTATAGGACAACTTCATCAGTTTAACGAGATAGAGATAAAGCCAAAAATTGAGCTTATAGAGAGTTTTTTTGATAGTATCAATATAAAGCTAAGGCTTAAACCAATTGATGTAACTAACTTTAAAGATGATGGCGAAATAGTAACTAATCTAATAAATAGCGGTATCATAAGCGTCCATGAAGCTAGAGAGATCCTAGGCTGGCAAAAGAGCTTAAAAGGACAATAATGAAATATACTAAAGAGTTTAAAGAAGAGTGCGTAAATTTGCTCAAAAGTGGTGTTTCGGCTCTAGCGCTTAGTAAGCAAACTGGCTGTAGCCGCCCCACACTAGCTAATTGGCTAAAGGCTTATGAAAAAGAGAATTTTAGCATAGAAAATGCTATTAAATTTACTAAAGCCAAAATTGGAGAGCTAAGCAAAAAGCCTAACCCATCAACCGATGAAGTTGTAATGATGAGTGAGCTAGTTTCTGCTTTAGCTAAGCTTGAAAATGGCGTAAAAAAGGTAAAAAGCATAAAACCACGCCCAAGTTATAAATATGAACTCACCAACTGCTAATGAGCTAAAAAACGCATTTTAGACCATGGCGGTCTTTTTAACTACCAGCGTGAATTTTTAAACTCAAATGATACTTTCAGAATAGTGCTAAAAAGCCGCCAAATAGGCTTTTCTTATGTTAGCTCAGCTGGATGCACTAATTGGCGCAGTAGCTGGGCGTAATCAGCTATTTTTATCTGCTAGTGAAGAACAAGCTTTAATCTTGATGAGATATATGCGAAGCTGGGCTAAGGAGTATGGCATAAATTTTGCTAAAGATAGCGAACACGAAGTAGTGCTGGATAACGGCGCATATATAAAATCTCTAGCTAATAACTTTCGCACCGTCCAAGGCTTTACAGGTGATATCTGGATGGATGAGTTTGCCTGGTATCCAAATCCTAAGAGAATTTGGCACGCATTTGTCCCTAGTATCGGAGCTATAAAAGGCCGATTAACCATACTTTCAACGCCATTTGAAGAGCATAGCCTTTTTCATGAGCTTTACAGTGATGAGAGCAAATACTATATGTTTAAACGCTTTTGCGTAAATATCTATAGAGCTATAGATGATGGGCTAGACTTTGATCTTGAGACTATGAGAGATCTCTTTGATGCTGATACTTGGGCCTCTGCTTATGAGTGTCAGTTTGTAGATGATGAGAGTAGTCTGCTCTCAATATCGCTTATAAAATCTTGCGTAGATGACAAAGCCGCTTACTTCACGCCAAAAAGTAGTGAGACAATTTATGCTGGATTTGATGTAGGTAGGGTAAATGACCGCTCAACCTTAGCTGGAGTTATCTTAGAAAATGGAGTGTATAAAACTGCTATGATGGATGTGCTAGCTAAGGCTAAATTTGAAGAGCAAAAAGAGCATTTAAATGCCTTTTTAAAGACATATCCGCTTAGCGTTTTAAAGATAGACAAAACTGGTATTGGTATGAATTTAGCTGAGAATATGCATAGTAAATTTAAAAGTAGAGTAAGTGGCGTGTGGTTTTCTAACACTAGAAAAGAAGAGATGGCGCTAAATTTAAAAAAAGCCTTTGAAGATAAGCTCATCAAGATACCAAATGATCCACTTTTAATAGCTGATATCCACGCTATAAAGCGAACTATAGGGGCTAAAAGCTTTAAATACGATGCTAAAAGAAATGAATACGGACACGCTGATAGATTTTGGGCTTTAGCATTAGCCCTATCTCACATTAGCATAGTAAGAAGCAAAAAAGGCGGCGGAGCATTGATTATATAAATATAGGGTTGCCCTTATTAAAATCTGAGCTTTAGCTCAGCAACCTTGAAAGGCTTAGTAAAGCCGTAGGCTTTCATAAAATAAAAATGCCAAACTGGGAAGGGGTTGGGATCTTAAGGGATAGGGGAAACTGTTTTGGCTTTCAAATTATAGTTTCCCCTGTCCCTTAAAGAAAAAAATAAAAACTTTGATATCAAAGAAATTCTTTTTCTTTTTAAGTGGGAAGGGGGACGCTTTTTGGCAGACGCTACCCCTTCCCCCTTAACAACCCC
>NZ_JANQCT010000046.1:0-2900 GCF_024723495.1 Campylobacter sp. RM19073
TATTTTATAAATAGATTAATATTTATATGTTTTATATTAAATTTAAGTAAATATTTTTTAATATTTGCTATAATACTCTAGAAATTTTATTTTTCTAAAGATATATGATAAATATAGGCAACCGTATGCATAAATTAATTAATTTTAAATATTTTGATGATAAGAGTTCTACTTTGGTAGCCTTAGAAAATCAAGCCAATTCTCCATTTGACATTAAAAGGGTGTTTTATATTTTTAATGTTCCAAATGGCGTAGAAAGAGGCAATCACGCAAATAAATATTCCAAATTTCTATTTATAGTTTTGAGTGGAAGCTGTAAAATTATGTTAGATAACTCTTTTACACAAATAGAATTTACACTTGATAATCCTAAACAAGGCTTATATATAGATAATATGATATGGAAAACAATGTATGATTTCTCGCCAGATTGCGTGTTGCTTGTTTTAAGCGATTGTTATTATGATAAAGATGAATATATTTATAATTACGATGAGTATTGCCAAATTATGAATAGCGGAGGGGGGGGGTATAGAAAAAGTGCCCTTTTAGCGGCATAATGAACTATAAAATTTTAAATTTCAATGTTATAGGCGATGGGCGTGGTAAATTAGTAAGCTTAGAATCTTTAAAAAATATCCCATTTGATATCAAAAGGGTATATTATATCTATGATACAAATACAGAGCCTAGGGGCTTTCACGCTCATACTAAGCTTGAGCAAGTCGTGGTAGCACTAGCTGGAAGTTGTGAATTTGAGCTAGATGATGGGAAAAATAAAGAGATAATTAAGCTAAATTCGCCTAATATTGGTCTATATATCGGGGTAAATATGTGGCGGATTATGCGTAATTTCTCTAATGATTGTAGGCTAATGGTTTTAGCTAGCGATTATTATCATGAGAGTGAGTATATAAGAGATTATAATGAGTTTTTAAAGGAGATAAAGTGATACCATTTTTGGATTTAAAAGCAATTAACGCTAGATATAAAGATGAGATAAAAGCTAGGATTGATGGGGTATTAGATAGTGGTTGGTATCTACTAGGTGAGCAAAATAAGAAGTTTGAGAGCAATTTTGCTGCGTATTGTGGAACTAGATATTGCATAGGTTGTGCTAATGGCCTAGATGCTTTAAGGCTCATTATCAAAGCTTATGGATTTGGCAAAGGCGATGAGATTATAGCTCCAGCAAATACATATATAGCCAGTATTTTAGCTATCACTGATAATGGATGTAGCCCAGTGCTAGTGGAGCCAGATTTGGATACATATAATATCAATCCAGATTTAATAGAGGCCAAAATAACTGATAAAACCAAAGCTATTTTGGTCGTTCATCTATATGGTCAAGCTGTAAAAATGGATAAATTTTGGGCTTTAGCTAAGAAATATAATCTAAAAATTATCGAAGACTCAGCCCAAGCTCATGGTGCGTATTATAATGACAAAAGAGTCGGGAGCTTAGGCGATGCGAGTGGATTTTCGTTTTATCCAGGGAAAAATTTAGGCGCATTAGGCGATGGCGGCGCTGTGACTACAAATGATGAAGAGTTAGCACAGAAAATTCGAGCTTTAGCCAACTATGGTTCGCATAAAAAATATGAAAATATCTATCAAGGATTAAATTCTAGATTAGATGAGATCCAAGCTGCTGTTTTGGATGTGAAATTAAAATATTTAGATAGCGATAACGCTAAACGCAAAGAGATAGCGCAATATTATTTAACAAATATTAAAAATTCATTAATTAAATTGCCGCAAACTTACAGCGAAAATTCCCATGTGTGGCATGTTTTTGCTATTAGGGTTAAAGAGCGTGAAAGATTTAAACGATATTTAGATGATAATGATATCCAAACCATAATCCACTACCCAATCCCGCCACACAAGCAAGAGTGTTATAAAGAGCTAAATCACCTTAGCTTTAAAATAACTGAGCAAATTCACAATGATATTATTAGCATTCCTATTTCACCTGTGATGAGTGATAATGAAATACAAAAAGTTGTAGAAGTGATAAATAGCTATAAATGAAGCCATTAATATCTGTTTTAATACCTGCGTATAATCATGAAAAATATATTACGCAGACTATTATGTCTATTATTGATCAAAGTTATAAGAATCTAGAGCTTATCATTATCGATGATGGCTCTAGTGACAATACTTGGCATATAATTAAGAGTTTAGAAAAAAGGTGTTTAGATAGATTTATAGCAGTAAAGCTCATAACACAAACAAATCAAGGTATATGCGCAACTCTTAATACTCTTATAGACTTGGCAAATGGAAAGTATATATATTTAATTGCTTCTGATGACTTAGCCAAGCCAAATTCTATAGAGACATTATATACAAAATTGGAACGAGATTCTAATTTTGTCACAGCTGTAGGCGATAGCGAGATAATCGATGAGAACTCAAATAAAATAGCTTGGGATATCGCACAAAATCCAGTTGATATAGATAAGGGATATACGACATTTTGGCAATATTTTACAGCTAAACACCCAAGATTAAGAGTAATAGATAAAAATTTAGATCTTTTTGGTGCTTATAAAACCTTATTAAAAGGAAACTATGTGCCTAATGGATGTCTTATAAGAACAGATGCGCTTAAAAATATTGGGCATTTTACAAACAAAGCTCCACTGGAAGATTGGTATATGCATCTTCAACTTTCCAAAATTGGCAAGTATAAATTTATAAATGAAGTGTTGTTTTCGTATCGTTGGCATTCAAATAACACAATAAAAAATAAAAAATTAAATAAAATTAAAATTAAAAAGACTAAAAGATATGAGCTCTACAAAAGAATTGAATTTATAATAAAAAACTATATATTTTTAAAAAAATAGATTATGTTTAATATTTTTAAATTATAAAAATTTGGCTCT
>NZ_JANQCT010000047.1:0-2858 GCF_024723495.1 Campylobacter sp. RM19073
ATAAACATATTTTTTAAAACCACGAAGCAAATTCTTTTTCCAAAAAATTGAGATATTTTCATTGGAGATACTACCTTTGCTCCTAATTTAACCGTAAAAATATCAAATGCTTTATCAATATCGTTAACCATATATCCAAAATGATATAATTTAATACCTTGTTTCAACCAATAATCCAATGTATTTGAGCCTTCTAAATTTTCCAATAATTCTAATCTCGGTTGATTTTTTGCTGTTATAAAAAGCCCTTTAACTCCTTGATTGATATCGCTATCAAACCAAGCTTCTTTAATATATCCGAGCATGGCATAGCTTTTAAATTCCTTTTCTATATTTTTAGTTGCTATACCTATATGATGAAAATCAAAACCACCTAAAGCAATTTTTAAATTTCTTTGAAATATTTTTAATGATTTTTCTTCTAAGCCAGAATCAACAAATGAAAAATAATGCTCCCTATCCACAAATTGCCATACTGCGTTATAGTTTTGCCCATCTATTGTAAATTCATTAATTAAAATTTCTTTAGTTTTAGCACCTATAGACTTATGAAATTCTACTACCAATGCATTATCTTGTATTGTTTTAGTATATACTTCTACTAAATTTAACTTTTCGAAAGCAAATTTATATGCTAATTGAATGCTTTCAATTGTAGCCATGGAGCCTTTTTTTACAACCCAACGACCTAATTCTGCTGCCCCATCTTTTACATTATAAATACTGATTAAACCTTCTTTTTCACCAGTTAAGTTATTTTTAACTAAAAAATAATAATCATCTGGCGTGTTAAAATATCTATTTAACCAATCAATTTGCAAATTTAAATCTCTAGATATTTTATGAACATATTTATTACGCTTAGCATCTTCTAGTCTTACATCAATAATAAACTGAGCATCATCTAAGGTTACTGGTCTAATAGAATACGCAATCCCTTTCTCTTTAAAGCTATGAAGCATTTATTTCGCCTTAGATTTTACTAAATCAATAATTTTATTAATAGTTGTCATACCACCAATCTCTTCTTGTGTAAAGACAATATCAAATTCTTCTTCTAAAGCTATAATAATCTCAACATGAACTATTGATTCCCACAATTTATCAACATCTATTTTTTCTATTAATTGATCTTTATCAATTTTCGCAATTGTAGAAATTATTTCAATAATTTTATTGTCCATATTTACTCCTCTATTATAATTGACACTAAATCTTGATTAATGTCTTTATTAAATTTAGAACTAGCATTAATAAAATCAAATAAATTTTCTACTAAAAAATTCTCAGCAGGTTTATTTCTTTCACCCTTTATAAAATTAATTTTAAACTCAGAACGACCAAATTTATCAAGAGCTAATTGTATAGGATAAAGTACAATGCTATTATCAATACCTCTACCTAATGCTCGGCAACTAATAAAACACTCTTCCATTTCTAAATATCTATTTTTATCTCTAAATACACAAACTCCAATGATGCCGCTATTAGATAACTTATCTTCCAATTTAATAGTGATTACCATACAATTCTTATCGTTCATTAATTCCTTAACTTCAGTTTCGCTATATCTCTTATATCCACAAATAAATTGGTTAGTTTTATTAGCTAATTCAGAAATTCTAGGAATTTGCTTATTGTTATTTATTGAATATGTCAATTTAATATCTAAACTTTTTATATAATCTGCTTTAGATAAAGTTTTTTGTAAAAACTCTCTTTGCTTATTAGCTTGAGTATCTTTAGAGCGTATTTTATCTTCATCTTTTATATTTAACTTCAACATTCTAGGATAATTTTTTAAAACATTAAGCGTTATATCTGCTTTATTTTTAGCCACGATATATTTTATACTTGGATAATCATTTAACATAGAAATTATTTCACCCATATTATCATCAATAAATAAAACGCTATCAATGCCAATATTGAGAAATTTAATAATTTCACTTACTGCTTTGGATTTTTCTTTCCAAGATATATAGTATTTTGTAATATGCTCTAGTTGGAGTGGAAAATCTTTTCTAGTTTTAAACATTTCAATAACATCTTGCTCTTCATTTTTAGATGCTAAACAAATAAAAAAACCCTGTTTAGATAATTCTACAATATGTTCTTGAAGTAATTTATGAGCATTAGTTAGTTCTAACCCATATATTTTATCTTCCCCCAATACGCCTTTATATAGCGTATTATCTAAATCAAAAATCAATGCCTTAATATTAGGTAAAAGTATAGAAGGTATATAATTTAACCCTAAATCTTTAGAAATCTCAATTAAAGCTTTGGAACTTAGCTTGGTTCCAGAAAATTTTTCCAATCTTAGATCTAAATAGTCATCATTTAAAAAATGCTTAATTTTATTAAGATTATAAACAACTACGCTACTGTTTTCAATAGTTAAATTTGTTTCAAAAGGAATAATAAGTATTTTTTTAGAATAAATTTTGGTTAAATATTCAATTCTGTCAATAATAAATTTATTAAAATCAATATTTTGATATCTTGTAGAATCTATCCAAAGTATCAATAAATCAGAATTTTGATCTAAATTTAAAAAGGATAACGAATCATCATAATCACTATAGCTAAATTCTATACTGATTTGAGCATAATCTAAAAAAGGCTTTAATGAATTTTCTATAAGCTCAAAAGAGTGGTTTCTATAAACATTAATTCTAAACCTTGCAAGATTTGCTAGTGAAGACGAATAAGATAATATTTTACTTCTAGTTAATTTATTTTCAAATATAAAATCTTGTAAATCACTTATCATAAATAACAAACCTCTTTCAAATTTTATTTGAAATAATAATTTTGTTTTGAAGATTATAGTTTTCAATACTAGTTGGATGGTT
>NZ_JANQCT010000048.1:0-2838 GCF_024723495.1 Campylobacter sp. RM19073
TAATCTGAATATTCTTGCTCACTAGTGTTTGATATTTGCTCTGGGTGCTGTAATAATAATATAGCTGGGTTAAAAAGCTGTAAAGACTTAGCGACTAATTTTTCATCATTTAAATTATCACTATTTGCGAGTTCTATAATTTCATCATCATATTGATGATAGACTTCTTGTGTAAATCTTTTATTATCAAAGTATGTTTCGGCTGTTTTTAAAAGAGCATAAAAAATAGCTCTGATTTGTATTTCTTTTAATTTGGCATTAGTAAAATCATTGCTATCTCGCATTTCATCATTAATATAACTATCCAAGTCTGACACAAAGCATTCATATAAATTTTCCTCTAACTTTGTCTTTGTAGATTTATCAATGTCAGTGAGATTTGATACTGCTCTAGAGGTTTTATATAAAATATAATCCTCAAAATATTCTATTAGCTCTTTTTTATTTATTTGTATTTTTGATTGATTTACAAAATTTAAAATAGTTTTTGCAGCCTCCCTGTGTTGTTTATTATTGCTTTCTTGCATGGCTTTTATGATTTGCTCTGTTTGAGCATTTAACTCATTTTTTGTTTGGTTTGATTGAGTGCTTTTTGTATGAGTAGTTTTTTGTTTTTCTTCATTTTTTATAGCTTGATAGGTTATTAGTAAAATACCAAGAATAATCCACCCAATAGGTCCTGTAAGTAAAGCCGCAACAATAGCTATAACACCTAAAAACGCCCACATCTGCTCCCCTTTAAATAAAATCCATAAATTCTATTAAAAAAGGGCTAAATTTTGGCTTTTGTTGTGGCTAAATGTTCTCATCACTCATTATTTAAATCCTTGTCTAAATTTAGAGTGTAACCATTTTGGGCACATAAGCACTCTATAAACGCTATATGCTTTAAAAAGTCAAGCTCATTTAGCTTTTTGTAGCTAAATGGCTCTTGATTTTTATCTTTTGGATACTCATCATCAATTATTTTTAAAATCTTTTTAAGAGCGTTACGGCTTAGGTATCTTGGTTTGATAGCTATTTTCAACGCTCCTACTTTTAAAAATGGGATTTTTTGGACTTCTTTAAGCACTACGCCGTGGATAAAACGATTAAAATCACTGCTAATTCGCAATTCTAACGCCCCAACTCTCGCTTGATTTATAGTAGTTAGCTGGGATTTCTAGATTATTATCAGCTAAAAATGATTTATAATCTGCCGTTTTGCGTGTGGTTTTGTAAATTGTAACTCCAAAGGCGGAAAACTCCTTGCCATCGGCTTTTTTTATAGCTTCTTTTTTGAGCTTTTCGATTTTTTCATCTAGCAATTTTTTCTCATCATTTAGCTTTAAAAGCTCATCGCATAGGCTTTCCCAAGCGTAGTTATCAGCATTTAGATAATCTTTTTCGAATTTATCCCACGCTTTTTTGATTTTATCTATAGTTTCATCATCTCTACTGACTTCTATATGAGATATTGATAGCTCGAAGTTATCATCTATATAGCCCACTGCGTAGATACAACGGCTAAGGTTACTTACATAGAATTGGTGCTGGATTTGATAGTAATATTTATCACTTGGTTTATCATTTGCCTTTACATACTCAAACTCATTTTTAGAGAATTTTATCTCGCAAAATACCTTCTTATCTAAATCCGCCCCATCTAAACTAGCTAAAAATCTATCATCATCATCGCTAACCATCACAACTGGCTCTAACTCTAGATTATATTTTTGATTGATTTGCTCTCTTATCATAGGCTCATACTGATTGCCTTGTCTCATAGCTTCAGAAATAAATGGCTTAAATTTGCCCTTTTTAATAAGGGCTATTTGATAAGGTTTATTAAAGCCTATACCTAAAATGCTTGGGGTCTCACTAGCGTTGAATTTACTCTTTCTATACTCTAGCCACTCGTGAGAGCCTTGGATTAAATCAACTATCATTTATTATCCTTTTGGTTAAGTTTTTTTGTTAGCATTGATAAAGCCGTTTCATAAGGCACATTGTCTATAGAATGAACTTTAAAGAAGTCTAAAAATCTATTTAAATCAGTATTAGTAGCTTCTAAAAGCTCTGATATATCTCTTTTTTGCTCTAGAGTTAAAGTATTTGTTTGCTTAGAGTTTTGAGTGTTCTCTTTATCGTGCGTGTTATTATAGTCTGCATCTTTAGTATCATCTATCGCAAAAAGCCCATTTAAAGCATATTTTCTAGCGTAGCTTGATGAGCTTCCTGTGATTTGGCTCTCATCCATACCCTTTTTGCTCTCAGCTTCTCTAGCTAGTGCTGATACGCTTATTTTATCGCCTTTTTCGTTTATGATTGTAGCGGTAGCTTTGATATAGTATCTATCGCCGATGATGACTAGCTCATCATTTAATAATACTACGCATTTGTATTTTTCTTGAAGTGGTTTTAAGGCTTCAACTATGTCTTCACAACTTCTATACTGATACCCACCAAACTTGTTAAACTGCGTTTTTGGTGCTTTTAGCTCGGTTTGGATTTTAAGTAATTCTAGCATTTATGCTCCTATTTTTTGTAGGTTTTTATCTATATTTTCTAAGATTTCATCTCTATTAATTAGTTTATAAATGTAATCTTGAGAATTGCTCGATTTATTGATATATTTAGCTTCTATTTTCCAAGTTGGATTTAAAGCTTTTATAGCGTGAATGTGAGCTCCAAGTCGTGTGATATGCTTTTGTAAGCACTCATTACGACTGATTTGACCTGTATTAATAAGCCTATTTGTTATCCAGCACCTTTGTGATATAAATTTACTCATTTTTATCCTTTCTTATCTTAAAAATTTATCTCTAATTAGGCTCTTTTAAAATATGTAAATTACCC
>NZ_JANQCT010000049.1:0-2522 GCF_024723495.1 Campylobacter sp. RM19073
TTAATACCCCATTAAGTAAAATTATGCTAAGATAATTAAGATTAATTATCAATATTAATCCACTAAACTACTTATTAAAAGGAATTAGATGAAAAGAGTGATATTTCCACTTATAATATCTCTATTTTTTATATCTTGTGGTTCTAGTAAATCCCCATACGCACCACCTGTAATAGATGATAATTTAACTACAAACCCTATGAAATCTTTAGTATCTAATAGAGCTGATGTAGATAGTAACTTAAGCACTCCAAATGGTGCCCCGCTATTAAATCTATCCGCATCTCCAAGTCTTGGTTCTAAATCAGCTGCACTAACTATAATAAACCCAATGGGCGGCTCATCTATAACCATTTGGGCTTTAGCTGAGGGAAATTGGCTATGGGGCTACACCTTAGATAACTCAAAGGATTTTGGAGCGGCTAGATTTTGGCAAGTTATAAATCTAGGTAATGATATAGCTTTAATATCAAATTTCCTTACAAATACATGCATTCACGATGAAGGCAGTGGTATAACTCACCGCAGATGCGACCCAAATAATAAATCCCAGCAATGGCAGCTCTTTGCTATGGATAATGGAGCCATTCAGCTTAAATCCACAGCTTCAAATAAATGTATAACAACAGATCTTGGCTCGCTAGTCCAAACTGGTAGCTACTATAGTCTTGCTATGAGAGATTGTAATTTTAAGCCAAATTTTAATCAACAATGGGTATTTATCCCTAAAGCTTTACCAACTGAAGTACTATTAGGATACCAACAATGAAAAATATATTAATCTTATTATTTAGCTTTATAAGCCTATTTGCTAATATAGATGACTTTAAAACAGCTACTTGGAATATGCAAGGCTCAAGTGCTAGTAGCGAGGCTAAATGGAGTATTAGCGTAACTCAAATGTTCTCTGGTCAAAACTCCATTGATGTCCTAGCTATTCAAGAAGCTGGCACTCTCCCAGCCACAGCTGAGCCAACTGGAAGGGAGTTTAGAGCATTTGGTACTAGTGTAGTAGTAACTGAGCATGTGTGGAATATAGGCTCTAGGCTTAGACCAGATCTAATATTTGTATATTTTGCTAGGACTGATGAGGGTGGTAATAGAGTAAATTTAGCTCTAGCTAGTAGAAGACAAGCTGATGAAGTATTCTTACTTCCGCCTCCAACTACAGTCTCAAGACCTATGATTGGCATTAGGATAAATAATGATGCGTTTTTTAGTATTCACGCTTTAGCAAATGGTGGAGCTGATGCTTCAGCTATTGTGCATAATATAGATCTATTCTTTCAAAGCTCCCCAACTCTAGCTAGCACTAACTGGATTATAATGGGAGATTTTAATAGAGAGCCAGGAGAGCTTCTTAGCTCATTTGAGCTTGAGTTAAGACTTAGAACTAGAATAATTACAAATAACGCCATCACTCAAATAAGTGCTAGAAGAACTCTAGATTACGCTGTAGTAGGTAACTCCAATCGTGCAGTGTTTCCAGCTCCATTACCACCAATATCAGCTAGCACATTCTTTAGTGGATTTAGAACTCACATAGCAAGCGATCACTTCCCTGTAACATTTAGGAGATTTCCATGATAAAAACTCTAAAAATATCTTTAATAGCTCTAATATCTATATTTATCGTTAGTTGTGCCTCAACGCCAAATAAGACATTTTTAAAGCTTGATGGCTCACAAGGCTTTGCTGGAGATATAAGCAAAGCCCCAGATGAAAAAAGAGCCCCAGATAGAGCTCCATTATTAAATGATAAAATAAAAACACCAATCTTAACTAGCTCATCAAATAATCAAGATGGCTTTGATCCATTTACTTTGCCTTTAAGCCTAAGATCCCTTGATACAGGTATGCCTTTGGTGGTAAATTTAGGTAAATCAGATGAGACCTTTAATTATAACCTAAGAGAGGTTAAAGCATTTGAACCAAGTGTAATTAGTGATATTAAAAGGGTTGATAGCTTTGCACATTTAAGCCTTGAGTATATTCAGTTTGTATCAGCTAAGGATATAAATGAGTGCTTAGGAATTGATGAGAGTGGATTTTTTATGCTAAAAAACTGCTTTGCGGATTTAAATAAAAAGAAATTTGAGACTGTATTTCAGCTAATACCACTTTTAAGTGATGCTGTGGAGATAAGATCTTTAGTCTTAGGTGGTAAGGAGTGTATAAGCACATTTTTTAATCCTAATTTAGAGCCATGGCAAAGAGTGGGAATATTAAAATGTGAATTAAGAGAGGGATTTGGTGTAGATTTGCCAAAGCTTTGGGCTATAATGCCTGAGATTAGAGAGGCTGCCGTTTTACAACCGCTTGATTAGATTTGATACTGATCAAATCTATAAAAGCAGATGTTGTTATTTGACTGTTATTATCTGGCTTAGTTGGTTTATATTTTTCAGTTTAGTTTATTTTTATTCATTTAGTTAGTTTATTTAGTTTAAATTTTATCTACTCATCTTATATTTTTAATAAAAAGTGGCAATCTCCACTTTTTATTTAGTTTATTTATAATT
>NZ_JANQCT010000050.1:0-2480 GCF_024723495.1 Campylobacter sp. RM19073
AGTTAGATTGCTTTGGATCTCTTTCTCTAAAGGCTTGATTAGAGCCTTGGTATCTGCTTCTTTTAGTTTATCTATAGTATCCCAGCTTAGGACATTACCACTACCTAAGCCTAGTTGTGATTTTTCAGTATTTATTGCCATTTTTATTCCTTTTTATCAAATATCATACCGATTATATCTTTGAAGTGTTCTGTAAGCTTCATCGCTTGTTCGGTTGGAATTTTGCGGATTATAGTGCCAGTATCTTTCTCCATAACATTTATAAACATACTATCGATCTTATCATTATAGCCAAATCTAATATTTGTGCTAAGTAAGCTAAGGTTGTCATTAGCTTGAGATAGAATATTTTGAATTTGCTCGTTTGTTAGATGCTCATTAGTGCCATTTTGTGAATTTTGGTTTTGCTGTGAATTTGAGTTTTCTACCGCCGTAGATTGTGTATTTGATCTTTGAGTTGCGTTTGTAGCGTTAGACATATCCATTTGTTGCTGTTGTGCGGCTACTTTGAAAATTTCCATTTGGCATCCTTTTAAATAAAATTAAATCAGTTTGATTAAGCATTAAATCGGCTTAAATAGAATAAAAATTTATAGTATGCCTATATATTTAGGCATATCTAAAGCAAATTTTATACCAAATTTATAGATATTTTGATAATATTTATCCCAATTAAAGGAGTATGAGTATGAGAGTTTGTATAGATTGTGAATGTCTGCTTTTAGCTGAGAGTTTAAGGCTATTTTTAGGCTCTAGTGCGACAACTAGGAAAGATTGTGATTTTATAGTAAGCGATAGGGCAACCAAAGGGAGTAAGCCAGTCTTTGTAATAGATAGTAATTCGCCATATCTTAAGGTTCCTTTTAATAAAGAAACGCTACTAAATACTCTAGGGGAGTTCTACTCAGCTATGCAAATTAGTGGTAAAATTCAGTCAAGTGAGCTTACTAGTTTGGAGCGTAGAGTAGGCGATTTGGTGGATAAATTTAAATTTGATTTGATTAGAATAATAAAAGATGAGTATGAAAAATAATCTATTTGCGACTATTTCAAGCGGTAAATATAAGGGCAAGAGACTGAATTTACCATCTCTAGCTACCACTAGAAGCACCAAATCAATAGTAAAAGAGTCAGTATTTAATAGCTTACAAAATGATATTTATAACTCTGTGTTTATAGAGCTATTTGGTGGTAGCGGATTGATGGCAGCAACTGCAGTTAGCAACTATGCTAAAAAGGGCTATGCCATAGAGCTTGATAAACTAGCATTTAATAGCTTAAAATCCAATTATGATAAGATCGGCGATAGCGATTTAATAGCACTTTATGGTGATACATTTAAGCTAACTCCTAAGATAGTTGATGAGAATATAACGCAAAAAATCATACTCTATGTAGATCCGCCATTTGATATTAGAGATGGTTTTGATGGGATATATGATAGGATTTATGGGCTACTAGCTCAACTAAAGGTGGATATAGTGGTGATAGAGCATATATCTAGCCATAATGCTTTAGATAAAATAGGCGAACTAACCCTATATAAAAGCCGTAAATTTGGCAATACAAGCTTGAGTTACTATACAAAATGTATTTCGTAAAAGAGTGCTATAGCCACGAGCAAGATATTAAAAAATCAAATTTTGCTAGTTATATCTGTCCTTTTAGCGAATTTGAAGAGCTAAAATCTAGGCTAAAAGATGAAAATCCAAAGGCAGCACACATAGTCTGGGCGTATCGCTACTATAATAAATATTTTCAAATTGTAGAAAACTCCAGCGATGATGGAGAGCCAAAAGGAAGCTCTGGGCCACCTTGCTTAGATGCTTTGCGTGGGGCGAATTTGATTGATACGGCTGTGATAGTGGTGCGATATTTTGGCGGAGTAAAGCTTGGGGTTGGGGGCTTGGTTAGAGCGTATGGGAGTAGTGCAAACCTAGCTATAAACAAGGCTCAATTAATAAAATATGTAAGTCACAATATAGCTAGTTTATTTGTGCCATTTTCGCTACTTTCTAGGTTTGATTACTATGATGATAAGAATGGATTAAACGCAGATAAAAGCTATAGCCAATCTGGGTGCGTGTATGAGTTTAATCTAAGCTTAGATGAGTTTGCGAATTTACATAAATTTGTGCTTGGCTATGAGATGGCTGGAGTGGAGTATTATGCTGTGCCATTAGAGGCTAAAAATTTGTTTATTAAATCTAAGTTTTAGCTCAGCGATATTGAAAGGCTTTTATAAAATAAAAATGCCAAACTAGGAAGGGGTTGGGATCTTAAGGGATAGGGGAAACTGTTTCTATGTTCTTTTAACGCACGAATAAATCCGTGCTAAAGAATCAAATACTAAAGTCCCCATAAATGGGGTACCCCTATTTGGTTCAAATTTGTTTTATCAAATCTGAGCTTTAGCTCAGCAACATTGAAAGGCTTTTTCAAGGGGTTGGGGGTTGTTAAGGGGGAAGGGGTAGCGACTG
>NZ_JANQCT010000051.1:0-2442 GCF_024723495.1 Campylobacter sp. RM19073
TAGTAAAATTTACTATTTAAGTAGTTTTAAAGGGCTAAAAAGAGATAATATCAAATTATAAATCACTCGCTAATCAATGGAATTTGGCTACAAACAAGGAGAACAGGTGAATAAAATCTCAAAAATCACACTATCATTTGCGTGTGCAACCGTATTACTATCTAGCGGAGCCTTAGCAAATGATGGAGCTTATAAAATAATCAATCTTGATAAAGCAAAAGAGCAAAACCCAACCATAAATGGCTCTGGCGTAATCGTGGGCGTAGTAGATAGCATATTTAATACCAACAATCCAATCATAAAAGATAAATTAGTAGGTGCGATAAATAACACTATAGACCCAGATCGCTTCGGCGGCACAGATAAGGCTACTATGCTTCACGGCACTCAAGTATCCTCTCTTATAGTAGGCGATAGTAGCGACCTCACAGGAGTGGCAAGTGCTGCTAAATTCTACGGCCTAGCCTATCTAAATCCAAGCCCACTATACACAGGCAATATAAAAGTAGATGTAGAAAAGATGATACAAAGTGGCGTAAAAGTGATAAATCATAGCTACGCTAGTGAAGGCTTCGTGCTTATAAATCGCAAGTGGGGTAATGGCTTAGAGAGCATAGATAATAATAGCCAAAATAGTGGTGCTATAAGCTATAGCGAATTTCAAAAGCTAACCCAAAGCGATATAAGCTTACAAAGGGCTCAAAGCCTAGCTGAATTATCTAAGCAATATGGTATCTTAAATATCGTAGGTGTGGGAAATGATGGATTTAGCTCACCTAGAGCAAATTCCATTTTGCCAAGCTATGATGAGAGCTATAGGGGGCTTTTAGCCGTTGGTGGGCTAAATTCAGATAAGGTTAGCATTGAAAATGGCAAGATCAAAATCGGTGGCATTACAGAAGCAGAGTGGAAAGCAGCAGCACAGAAATGGAGCCAAGGCAGTGGCGATAAAAGCAAGGTAATCCTAAATGAGCTTATCACAAAGCAAGGAATTTATGCTTATAGCAATTTTTTCAAAGGCTCAGCCTCGCTTTATGGTATTATGGCACCAGCACAAAATCTAACTACCGCAAATGGTAGATATGGATATACATATTATGATACAAGCGATAAAAATATAAAAACAGATTTAGCCACCACTATGAAGGATTCTGGGACTAGCTTTGCTACTCCGCTTGTAAGTGGGGTTGGGGCATTGATAGAGCAGAAATTTCCATTTTTAAATGGCTCACAAATCGGCGATATTTTACTAACTACGGCTAATAAAAATGTAGAAACCCCAAATTTAATAGTAACTAAAAATGTCGGCAAAACTGGGCAATCTGAATTTTATAGCATTTTTTACATTGATAAGGATGTGCCAACAAATGGTAGTGGTATAGACTGGGAGCAGGTCAAAACAGATTTGATAAATGCTGGATTTAAATCAGGCGAAAATGATAATAGTGTAGCTCAATATATCATAAATAACCTACTAAAAAGTAACGAAGATGTTGGTAATAATAACAAAGCCAACTCCGTTGCCGTTGTCAAACTAACCAAAGATGAATTTATAGGTAGTGGAATTTTAGACGCTAGTAAGGCTCTAAATGGTCTAGCAGCTCTAAATATAAATCGCTTAAATCCTAGCGATATAGAGAGCTTTGATAATAAATATTACGCATTTTATACCATTGATACAAATGGACTAGATGGCACCTTTACAAATGATATTGATGAGATAAAATGGGATGATAAATACCATCTAAGCGACGCTACAAACTCCCTTAAAAGCGATAATAGGGTAAATGCGAATTTATCCACTCTTCAAGCTGGATTTGTAAAAACTGGAGATGGAACGCTTAAATTTAGCCAAAATAGCCTAAAATATAATGGCCCTACTATAGCTCGTGGTGGAGTTTTGGAGCTTTATAATGTAACTGCTGAAAACACCCCACTTTATGCAGATAATGGCGGTCAAATCCTAATATCTGGCGAAACTAACGCAAACAAAAATCTATACGCTATAAATGGCGGCGTGGCTAGGATAATTGGCAAATTAGCAAATGGGGATATTTTTGCTAGGAGTGGCGGTTTGATTAGCGGGACTGGAACTATAGCCAAAAATCTTACCAATGAAAGCGGTATCGTTATGCCTGGTGGAGCGGGGCAAATAGGCGTTTTAACCATTGATGGCAAATATACTCAAAATGAAAATGGGAGTTTGCATATAAATTTCGATGACAAAGCCAACTCAGATATAATAGCTGGAAGTTATGATATTAAGGGCGGAAATTTGGTTTATATCCCACTTAACGGACAATTTTTCCAAAGCGGACAGGAGATTAATATTAATTTTGCTAAGCTAGGTAGTGAAAATTTAGATAAATTCACAAATATCACAATCCAAAATACAAGCTCTTTGGAATTTAAGCTAAAAGATAATAACACAATAATATCAAA
>NZ_JANQCT010000052.1:0-2102 GCF_024723495.1 Campylobacter sp. RM19073
CTTTTAAAATTTCTAATAATTGTAAAATGATTTAATAAATTGAAAAATAATTAAAAGTATAAAAACCACTCACTAACAATAATAAAAAGCTGATTTAAAATAAAAAAGATAGAGAATAAAAACAAAGCTCGCAGCAACCTACTTTTCCAACATCCCAGTAAGGGAGAGTATCATCGGCCATGAAAAGCTTAGCTTCTTGGTTCGAGATGGAGCAAGGCGTTTCCTAATCATGTATAGCCACGAGCAGTGTTAAATAAAACATTATCCAAATAAGAGTAATATCTTATTTAACACTGCTAAAGTATTAAAGTTAAAAATCACTAAGTTTAATATCTAAAAACACTATTAAACCTAAAAGGATTATATTTTATCCTTAACAAGGAAGTGATGCTTATTAAGATAAGCAAACGAGCTATTAGTACTGGTCAGCTAAAGGACTTTCATCCATTACACACCCAGCCTATCAAACTAGTAGTCTACTAGAGCTCTTAAAAGAAGATTCATCTTGGAGTTGGCTTCGAGCTTAGATGCTTTCAGCTCTTATCACATCCCAGCTTAGCTACTCAGCGATGCTCTTGGCAGAACAACTGATACACCAGTGGCTGGTTTAACCCGGTCCTCTCGTACTAGGGTCAACTCTCCTCAATCTTCTTACGCCCACGGCAGATAGGGACCGAACTGTCTCACGACGTTCTGAACCCAGCTCGCGTACCGCTTTAAATGGCGAACAGCCATACCCTTGGGACCTGCTCCAGCCCCAGGATGCGATGAGCCGACATCGAGGTGCCAAACCTCCCCGTCGATGTGAGCTCTTGGGGGAGATCAGCCTGTTATCCCCGGGGTACCTTTTATCCTTTGAGCGATGGCCCTTCCACACAGAACCACCGGATCACTAAGACCGACTTTCGTCTCTGCTCGACTTGTATGTCTCGCAGTTAAGCTGGCTTATGCCTTTATACTCTACGAACGATTTCCAACCGTTCTGAGCCAACCTTTGTAAGCCTCCGTTACATTTTGGGAGGCGACCGCCCCAGTCAAACTACCCACCAGACATTGTCCTACTTGAGGATAACTCAAGCTAGTTAGCTACCCAAATAAAGAAGAGTGGTATCTCAACAATGGCTCACCATAAACCAGAGTCTATGGATCAAAGCCTCCCACCTATCCTGCGCATCTTTATCCAAATAGCAGTGTCAAGCTGTAGTAAAGGTCCACGGGGTCTTTCCGTCTTGCCGCGGGTAGGAGGAATTTTCACCTCCACTACAATTTCACTGGATCCCTCTTTGAGACAGCTCCCATCTCGTTACGCCATTCATGCAGGTCGGTATTTAACCGACAAGGAATTTCGCTACCTTAGGACCGTTATAGTTACGGCCGCCGTTTACTCGGGCTTCGATCAAGAGCTTCGCTAATGCTAACCCCATCAATTAACCTTCGAGCACCGGGCAGGCGTCACACCCTATACATCCTCTTACGAGTTAGCAGAGTGCTGTGTTTATGGTAAACAGTCGGGAGGGACTCTTTGTTGTAACCTTCTTTGCTTTGGGAGTAAATCTTAATACAAAGTTAGGCACACCTTATACCGAAGATACGGTGCTATTTTGCAGAGTTCCTTAAAGAGAGTTCTTCCACGCGCCTTAGAATACTCATCCCACCCACCTGTGTCGGTTTACGGTACGGGCAATTATTACTAAACTTAGAAACTTTTCTTGGCTCGATAGTATCATGGATTCTCCATCTACTCCGAAGAGCGTCAAGAGCCTTTAAGATCTCGAATAAAGAGTGGCGGATTTGCCTACCACTCAATCTACATCCTTAGACTAGCACTTCCATCCGCTAGCTCCACTAACTTTAAGCGTCCTTCCATCGCACATAATAATTGGTATTGGAATATTAACCAATTTTCCATCGCATACCCCTTTCGGACTTTGCTTAGGACCCGACTAACCCTACGATGACGAGCATCGCGTAGGAAACCTTGGGTTTACGGCGAAGGGGATTCTCACCCCTTTTATCGCTACTCATGCCTGCATGCTCACTTCTATCCGCTCCAGCACTCCTTACCGGTATACCTTCAACGCTGAATAGAACGCTCTCCTACC
>NZ_JANQCT010000053.1:0-2086 GCF_024723495.1 Campylobacter sp. RM19073
TTTATAAAGTAGTTATTTAAGGGCCTATAGCTCAGCTGGTTAGAGTGCACCCCTGATAAGGGTGAGGTCACAAGTTCAAGTCTTGTTAGGCCCACCATTTATATTTCGTCTACTGATGAATATTTTTATTATATTTCTTAATTTTTTTTTAAATTTATTTTTGAATTTTATTTTCTATTTTTAATTTATTTTATATCTTATATAATTCCTATTTTTTAGGAGTTAAGAAATGAGTAAGATAGCTTTTCCTATTACTATTGTTGATTGCATTGACATTGGTTTGGATTTAGGAAAAATTCAAAATAAACTACAATCATATTATGATGAATATGAAGATGATTTATATTTGTTACATAAAAACAAAATCGATTATATCTCTAAATTTATGAAAATTAATAACGATGAAATGTATAAAAATATTAATTTTGATTTTTCATCTATAAATTTAGATAGTAGCGTTTTAAAAACAATTTCATTATTTATACCTAGTAGAAAACGACTTATTTCTAAATATATTATAGATATTAAAGATGAAAATTTTAAAATTGAAAGAATGCCTGCAAATAATTTTCTCCAATCTCTCGCATTTATAGCAGATGAAAAGTTTGATTATAGAAAAAGTGAAAGAAAATTTAAAGAATTGCCTGATAATTTATTTGATGATGATTTAAGAACTATGCTTAAATTCGTCTCTTTTAAAATAGGTAGATATATAAAAAATCTAAATTTGCAATTACAGTTCATCATACTTTTATATTCTGTGAAAATGGTAGAAAATCTACAAATTCACCAGAAGGAATACACCAAGATGGAATGGATTTTATAGTGTCTGCTTTTGTTATCGATAGACAAAATATCAATGGTGCAAAAAGTATAATCTATAAAAATGATAAAAAAACAAAAATATTTGAAACGATATTAAAAAATGGTCAAGGAATTATTCAGCCAGATTTAAATAGTGGATTATGGCATGAAGTAACAGAAATTTCTCAAATAAATATTAACGAAGTTGGTTATAGGTCTAGTGTAGGTTTTGATATAGAGGTTTTAGAATGAAATTAAAAATTCAAAGTGGGGAATTCGTAATAAAAAAAATAGATAAAAATGCCACAATAAATTTATCTGATGATTTATTTTGCGTAGTTAATGAGTTTGATTGTTATACAATTATAAAAAATAAATTAAAAAATTCATATAATACGCAAATTTTTAAAGCATTTTATATAGATGAAATTTTTGATTTTTCACAAAGCGGTATCTTGTTTGAGCTATTAAGACCGCTTAAAGAAGAATGTATAAGTGTATTAGTTGTATCAGCTTACGAAAGAGATTATATTTTTGTTAATAAAAATGATTTTGATAAAGTAAAGAAAATTTTTGGATTATAGTTATGCAAAATTTTATTTTTTTAAAAGGATTTTTTCTATCACTTTCGTTGATTATGGCAATTGGAGCTCAAAATGCTTTTGTTTTGCGACAAGGTATAGCTAAAAATAATGTATTTTATGTTTGCCTTGTATGTTTTTTATGTGATTTTGTATTGATATTAGCTGGAATTTTTGGTGTTGGTGAAGTTATAGCAAAAAATGTGATAGTAAATGTATTAATCACAGCTCTTGGAATTTTATTTGTTAGTTATTATGCTATAACAGCATTAATTTCAGCTTTTTCTACCAAAAATAGTGTAATATTTGAGATAGAACATTCAAATTTTTCTATTAAAAAAACTATTATTTTAACCCTTTGTATTACGCTTTTAAACCCACATGTTTATTTAGATACTGTTTTTGTGGTTGGAGCTTCAGCGCTAACATTTGATATGAAAGAGAAGATACTTTTTGTATTTGGTAGTCTTTCTGCTTCGTTTATATGGTTTTTTTCATTAGGCTTTGGTGCTAAAAAATTTAGTCACTTCTTATCAAAACCAATAATTAACAGGATTATAGATATATTTATTGCTATTATTATGTTTTTTGTTGTTTTAACGCTAGTAAAATTTCTTTTAAAAATACTATATATTTAATAATTCTTTAAGCATTACTCTTGTATAATTCCAACTCACTTTTAAAGAATATCTTAAAAAGTG
>NZ_JANQCT010000054.1:0-1929 GCF_024723495.1 Campylobacter sp. RM19073
ATAATGTTAAACTATCTTTTATAGTCAATCTTTGAAATCTAAACAAGTGATCGATTGAGCCAAAGGCAATTTTAATTATTTAAATTAAATAATTGCTAATTTAATAGTTACAAACAATTAAGTTTTTAGATTAAAACTTCATAATAAATTACTACTTTGCTAATTTGCGAAGTATTTTTATGGAGAGTTTGATCCTGGCTCAGAGTGAACGCTGGCGGCGTGCCTAATACATGCAAGTCGAACGGACAAGTAAGAGCTTGCTCTTATGAGTTAGTGGCGCACGGGTGAGTAATGTATAGTTAATCTGCCCTATGCTGGAGGACAACAGTTAGAAATGACTGCTAATACTCCATACTCCTTCTTAACACAAGTTAAGTTGGGAAAGTAGCTCTTAGTAATGCATATAAAATGGATTTTAAAACAAAAAGCTAAAAAGATAACAATAAACTTTTTTGAAGTCTTACATAAGTAGTAAGGCAAGAAAAAGTGAAGCAGTTAGCTTTTAAAGATTTTTGTAAAATTCTGAATTATAAAGTGGTTTTTAAATTAAAAATATTTTCTTTAAAAGAGATTAATAAAAATAATTTTAAAACCTTTTTTATGTGTATTACTAAGAGCTCTCGGCATAGGATGAGACTATATTGTATCAGCTAGTTGGTGAGGTAATGGCTCACCAAGGCTATGACGCATAACTGGTCTGAGAGGATGATCAGTCACACTGGAACTGAGACACGGTCCAGACTCCTACGGGAGGCAGCAGTAGGGAATATTGCTCAATGGGGGAAACCCTGAAGCAGCAACGCCGCGTGGAGGATGACACTTTTCGGAGCGTAAACTCCTTTTGTTGGGGAAGAACCATGACGGTACCCAACGAATAAGCACCGGCTAACTCCGTGCCAGCAGCCGCGGTAATACGGAGGGTGCAAGCGTTACTCGGAATCACTGGGCGTAAAGGACGCGTAGGCGGATTATCAAGTCTTTTGTGAAATCTAATGGCTTAACCATTAAACTGCTTGAGAAACTGATAATCTAGAGTGAGGGAGAGGCAGATGGAATTGGTGGTGTAGGGGTAAAATCCGTAGAGATCACCAGGAATACCCATTGCGAAGGCGATCTGCTGGAACTTAACTGACGCTAATGCGTGAAAGCGTGGGGAGCAAACAGGATTAGATACCCTGGTAGTCCACGCCCTAAACGATGTATACTAGTTGTTGCTGTGCTAGTCATGGCAGTAATGCACCTAACGGATTAAGTATACCGCCTGGGGAGTACGGTCGCAAGATTAAAACTCAAAGGAATAGACGGGGACCCGCACAAGCGGTGGAGCATGTGGTTTAATTCGAAGATACGCGAAGAACCTTACCTGGGCTTGATATCCTAAGAACCTCTTAGAGATAAGAGGGTGCTAGCTTGCTAGAACTTAGAGACAGGTGCTGCACGGCTGTCGTCAGCTCGTGTCGTGAGATGTTCGGTTAAGTCCGGCAACGAGCGCAACCCACGTATTTAGTTGCTAACAGTTAGGCTGAGCACTCTAAATATACTGCCTTCGTAAGGAGGAGGAAGGTGTGGACGACGTCAAGTCATCATGGCCCTTATGCCCAGGGCGACACACGTGCTACAATGGCATATACAATGAGACGCAATATCGCGAGATGGAGCAAATCTATAAAATATGTCCCAGTTCGGATTGTTCTCTGCAACTCGAGAGCATGAAGCCGGAATCGCTAGTAATCGTAGATCAGCCATGCTACGGTGAATACGTTCCCGGGTCTTGTACTCACCGCCCGTCACACCATGGGAGTTGATTTCACTCGAAGCCGGAATACTAAACTAGTTACTGTCCACAGTGGAATCAGCGACTGGGGTGAAGTCGTAACAAGGTAACCGTAGGAGAACCTGCGGTTGGATCACCTCCTTTCTAGAGTACAA
>NZ_JANQCT010000055.1:0-1754 GCF_024723495.1 Campylobacter sp. RM19073
ATCACGATAAATGTGAAATTCTCAGTATGGAAAAAGGCTATAATACCCCAAGGGCTAATGCTAGGGGCATAAAAGCTACGATGACAAATTACGCAGTTAAATATTATGAGTATAAAGCTGATGAAAATTCAAGTTTAGCACCAAGATATTATATAGATTATCCGCTTTGGCGTTTAGGCGATAATAGCGGTAATATGATACTCTTTAACCAACCAAAAGGATTTATAAATGGTAGGAGATATAGCATAATTTATAAGGTCAAAAGAACTTCAAATTATATTAGGTCAGATATATATAATAGCACTAGTGGGACTATGGTTACAGAGTATATATTTTATGTCAAAGCATACGAGCAAACCTTTGAAAATGGCAAAGAGATAAATCATTTTAGGGGATATAGCAAGGTAGTAGCTACAACGCATAGCGTAACCCCAGTTTATAACGACAAAGGTTTTCATACCAATAATGATATAAAAGAAACTCTACAAATGCCTTATATAAATTTTATAATGGCAAATTTAAAAATCACAAATACATTATCTACGCAAAATTATAGCTTTTGGACTACAAATTCACAAAGCGATAGTTATAAAAAAACAATAGAGCAATGGAGTGAAGCAGAAGTAGAGCCAAAAGCAAATTATGATGATTTAGAGCTTAAGATTGAGAGTGAAACACTCTATCCAGTTGGAGTGCGTGGTGGCTTAGGTGGAACTCCTATTTTAAATGATGGTAGAATTCTTAGTTTAGTAGAGTATGATGATAGGACAAGAGAGTTATATGTATTTTTAACTGAAACTTTCTACGCTGATAATGATATGCCAACTCGTGGAGCTTTTAAATGGTATAAAGAGTGGAATAGTCATTACTGCTTATATGTGTATGAGAAAAAGCAAAATTTTGGCTTTTTAGCTCCCGTTATTATGGTCTTAGCTGTTGTTTTAACTATTTATACAGGTTATGGCGGAATAGCTGCTATAAATGCGATTAGTGCTACTGCTGCGACTACTGCTACTATAGCTGTTGTATGGACTGGAACGATTTTAAGCGGTATAGGATTTATGCTTAGTATGATGGGTGCTATAGGTCTAGGCTCAGCAACGACGATTAAGCTTGGTAAGATATTTGGTTTAGCTGGTGCTGTAGTAAATATATCTACTATGATAAGCAATATCTGGACTAAGTTATCAGCTCAAGTGGCTATAAATGCGTCGCAAATCTCAGCCAAGGGAGTAGCTGTAAATAGCGGACTTAGTCAAACTAGTGGGTTATATGCCACGACTGGCTTTGCTAATGCTTCATCGGTGGGGGCAAATTTCACAACTTCAACTACTTTTGGGCTTTTTGCTAGTGGAAATACGTATATATCGCCACTTACAGCTATAGCTATATCGCAACCAGTAGGTGTTAGTCAAATAGCAAGTATGAGTATAAATATGCTTAGTAGTGCTTATAGCATATATTCAGACACTAGAGATATTTTTCGCCCAGCAAATGAATTTAGCGATGATGAAATGCCTACAAATGATGATAAGCCTAAAATTAACTTCATACAGATGAATTCGCAGTATATAAAGCGTAAGCACTATAGCATTTTAGAAAATTACGATTTAGGTCTTGAGCGTGGCACACTACTTTATATCCCAAGTGTGAGAGATAGATTTAGTTAAGTTAATTATTTGCGGACACAATAACGGACACTAAATAAATTAAATAGCATTAAACACTAATATATAGATATTTTTTAATATATA
>NZ_JANQCT010000056.1:0-1571 GCF_024723495.1 Campylobacter sp. RM19073
TTTTTTATTTTTTACTTCGCACGGCAAATTTTAATTTCGCAATGGAGCCAAACCCAGCTTTACCACCAAATTCCGCAAAAAATAAATAAAAATAAACAAAAATATATTAATATTAAATTTACTTATATACTAAACTTTTTAAGCCAAAATTCATTTTTTTTTTTTATAATTACGCCTATTTTTAATTTTAGTCTATTTCCCACTGCCTTTTAAGCATTTGCGTGAAATATTCTTATTTTACAGTGAAAGGCTAATCATGTTTAGCAAACTTAAACTTGGCACAAAGACTATCGCCTCTATAGTATCTATAGTGGTATTTTGTCTAGCAATTATGAGTTGGGTAATTATATCTATTACCTCAAACATTCAAACCCATGAGGCTAAAAAGCTTTTAGAGAGCATATCTGATAGCGATTCGAATTTAGCCGATTCATTCTTGTCTCAAATATATGTAGCCATAGAGAGCAATGCAAAGCACTTTGAGAAACTCTTGCAATCAAGAGCTAGTGAAAGAGAGTTAGAAAATGAGCTAATAGGAACTATAGATTCTGCTGGAGAGGCATTGTATGGCTACTTATACATACTTGACCCATACTACACAGATAATATACAAAATCCCAAATTTAAGCTAAATAACTCTAAATTACTAATCCTACAAACAGATGATGATCTACTTGGTGTAGGCGGTATGAGAACTATTCAAGCAGATAATAATATAAATAATCTAGAGGGGCTAAATACAGCTATCCGCACAGGCAAAGTAGCCATAGGCAATCCAGTTATACTAAATATAGAAAACTCAGCAAAAGCTGTCCTTAGTATGAATATCCCTTTAAAAGATAAAAATGGTCAAGTAATAGCAGTCCTAGGCCTCCTAGCAGATTTACGAAGTATTTCAGCAGAAATGAATAGTCCAGATCGTAGAATATTCGAAGGAACTCAAATTTTTGTAATAAATAGCAACGGAGTTGTAGCTGTAGATAGAGATGCTAAATATATAGGAAGCAATCTACAATCTATCAATAAAGACGCTAGCGCAATCCAAATTATACAAGCGATAAAAAATAGAGATTCAGGAATATTTGAGTACTACTCAGTATCAGGCGTGAAAAATTTAGCCGCCCTAAAAACAATCTCAATTGCAAGGGGTAGCACTACATTTGGCGTTGTCGCAGCTGTTCCAGAAAGCTCAGTTTTAGCACCAGTTAGAGAGATAATATTTGATATCATAATTGGCGTTATCATAACTTCAATTATCATCGCTCTATTTGTATTTTACTACATAAATGTAGGTGTAGTCCGAAGAATCCAAAGTATATCAAATCTACTATTTGGCTTCTTTAAATTCCTAAATCACGAGAGCAAAACTCCACCAGCATATCTACAACCAAAAGCTGAAGATGAGATAGGCATAATGACTATAGAGCTAAACCGCAATATCAAAAAAATCCAAGATGGAATAAACCAAGACAATCAAGCAGTCAAATCTGCTATACAAACAGCAAGTCTAGTAGAAGGTGGTAATCTCCACTCTAGAATTGAGGAAAACCCAAACAACCCAGCCCTAAAAG
>NZ_JANQCT010000057.1:0-1561 GCF_024723495.1 Campylobacter sp. RM19073
ATAAATTTAAAGCAAAAATGACAAAAATGGGGCAAGAGTATAGTGATGAAAAAATTGCTAACTTAGCAAACTGGCATAAAGATAGCCACCCAGCTACAAAAGAGAGTGATGGCTCACCAAAGGTATTTTATCACGGCACTAACGCAAATTTCAATGCTTTTGACATAAATAAATTAAAGGGTAGTTGGCTAGGTAAAAGCTTTTATTTTACAGATACTAAACAAAAAGCAAAAGGCTATGGCAAAAATGTAATGTCTATATATTTAAATATCAAAAATCCTTATATCTCAAAAGCAAATGATAATTATGGCTTTGTAAGAGAGGTCAAAGAGCAATTTAATGTAAAAGAAAATTTTGGTGAATTTGACCCAGCACAAGTGCTAAAAAAACACGGCTATGATGGCGTAGTATATAAAGATTGGAATGATGATATAGGCTATATATACACAGCTTTTAGCCCTAATCAAATAAAAAGCATAAGCAATAATGGAGCATTCAATCCACGCTCAAAGATGATGGACGCATACACCAAAGTAGGGCTACCTATCGCTCTTGTTGGTGGTGGGCTTGGATATATGGGAACTCAAAGTATAGTAGATGGGTATAAAAACAAAGATACCACAAATCAAACTAGAGCCAAGCAATATGCTAAATTTCTAGCTGAAGCTAATGAGCCAACGCAAGACGCACCAAATGAGCTTTATAAGGCTTATACAAAGGCTAAAAAAGATATAGAAAAACCAAGTAAAAAAAATCCGTATTTGTCGGATAGATAACTTAAGTAGGCGTGGCTCGTTAAATGATAAAATGGAGTGATAAAGAGTTGCGTAAAGCTAGAGACGCTAATCTAATATAAAGGAGAACAATATGAAACATTTTGTATTTTTAGTTATAATATTTTCATTTGGATATAGCTTTACTTTTGTTAGCCCAAATGCTATTAGACATAGTTTTTGCGATAATGAATGTAATCAAATAACTTCTAATAAAGCACGACAATATCGTAAAGATTTTAATAGAGAATATTTCAATAAATGCGTAAATGCTTGTATAAATTATCAAGATTATCGTAATTTAAAATAAAGGAGAAAAAAATGGCTGAAGTTTTAAATTTAGACACAAATAAGCTAATTAGTGATTATAAACAAATAGAAGCGTCAATCGTTAGTGAAAACTCGATATTTGATAAGGCTATTAAATATCTTAATGATAGCTTTAATGATAAAACCCTAGCCCCAAAAGATAAGATAACAATCCAATCAAATCTGATGAGTGCGATGGCTATTAATCTAACAGCAAAAGCATTAGAAACGGCTTTAAACTGGCAACAAATCAATACCCAACTAGAACTATCAAAGCAAGAATTAGAGTTAAAGAAAGAGCAAACTAATAGCCAAAAGCTACTCTCAAATGCTGAAATTGAGTTTAACAAAGCAAGAACGGAGCTTGTAAAAGCTCAAACTTCTACCGAAAAACAAAAAAACGCCGCAGTAATAAGAGAAATAGCTAGTTATGATGACCAACTACGCACAAAAGAAGCTGAGATAATCACAAATGCGGT
>NZ_JANQCT010000058.1:0-1541 GCF_024723495.1 Campylobacter sp. RM19073
CTAAAGCTTCGGTACTCATTTTAGCCCCGTTATATTTTCCGCGCAGAATCACTAGACCAGTGAGCTATTACGCTTTCTTTAAAGGATGGCTGCTTCTAAGCCAACCTCCTGGTTGTTTCAGTAACTCCACATCGTTTTCCACTTAAATGAGATTTAGGGACCTTAGCTGTTAGTCTGGGTTGTTCCCCTCTCGACGACGGATTTTATCACTCGCCGCCTGACTGCTGTGATTACACTTTGCGCATTCGGAGTTTGATAGGGTTTGGTACATTGGTGTATGCCCTAGCCCATTCAGTGCTCTACCTCACAAAGTTACTACACAACGCTATACCTAAATATATTTCGGAGAGAACCAGCTATCACGATGTTTGATTGGCCTTTCACCCCTATCCACAAGTCATCAGGAGCCTTTTCAACGGCCGTCTGTTCGGTCCTCCACTGGCTCTTACACCAGTTTCAACCTGCTCATGGATAGATCACATCGTTTCGGGTCTGCAGCATCTGACTATACGCCCTATTAAGACTCGCTTTCGCTACGGCTCCGGGTTTCCTTAACCTTGCCAGACACCACAACTCGCAGGCTCATTATGCAAAAGGCAGTCCATCACCCTGATAAATCATAGGGCTCTGAATGATTGTAAGCAAATGGTTTCAGGTTCTATTTCACTCTGATCACCTCAGTTCTTTTCACCTTTCCCTCACGGTACTTGTGCACTATCGGTCTAGTAGTAGTATTTAGGGTTGGATAGTGGTCTACCCAGCTTCAGACAGGATTACACGTGTCCCGCCCTACTCAGGATACTGCTAAGTATAAACGCACTTTCATATACGGGAGTATCACCCTCTATGCTTAAGCTTTCCAGCTTATTCTATTAGATTGTTTAAGTCTATGTTGCAGTCCTACAACCCCACTAGCAAGCTAGTGGTTTGCCCTCTTACGCGTTCGCTCGCCGCTACTAGCGTAATCTCGTTTGATTTCTTTTCCTGTTGGTACTAAGATGTTTCAATTCCCAACGTTCGCTCCGCATTGCGGTAGTATATATCACTATATACTGGGTTGCCCCATTCAGAAATTCCCGGATCAAAGCCCCTTGACGGCTCCCCGAGACTTATCGCAGCCTGGCACGTCTTTCATCGCCTCTACTAGCCAAGGCATCCACCATTTGCTCTTAGTAGCTTACCTTTTTTATTAGATTATTATATATTCTAATTCGCATCACTTCCTTGTTAAAGATAAAGATAATTAGTTAATCTTTATTAAAAGAATACCTTTTATTTAAAGATATGACTATTAAATTTATAGTGTTTAAATATTAACTTATAAGACGGAAAGCATTAACTACTATTAAGTAAGTTTTAAAACTTAATAGATTGTGAAGTTAAACTTGGTAGTTAATATATTTAGTTATTGGGATAACAGATTGTTTAATTAACTATTTGCTAAACTAAGTCCATATTTAAAGCTTTAACAAGTCCTGTAAAATTGTTTTAAATATTAAAACTTGATTGTGACTTTTAACAATAGGGAAATTAAATAACTT
>NZ_JANQCT010000059.1:0-1313 GCF_024723495.1 Campylobacter sp. RM19073
CTCCCCCCCCCTATCTAAAAATATACTTAAATTTAAAAATATTAAAATAGATTTAAATAAAATAAGGATTGCGTATGGCTACTAATTTTACTTTTAAGAGATATAAATTAAGTTTTACACATAGAAAAAGTTGTGTATCGATATAAAAGAATTTAAAACTATATTTTGCTATAACTCCCTTATGGGGATATGCCATAGGGCTGGTACCACTATGGCAAATTTTGTCTCTATAGAAAGGAGATAAGCATATTCCATTTGTATTTGCGGTAATTATACTACTTTGTATAATTGTTGTCAAGGCTTATTAGTCTTGCCTCACGAAAGTGAGGAAATACAAACCCCCTATGGCTTCTTTTATTTTATCTTAAATTTTAATAACTCCAGCAAATTTTTATAATTGTTGCTTTTTATAGTAATAATTATATAGCAAGTTTCCACCACCACGCTCATATGAGTAACTTCTTGTTGCACAATGCCTATCATTTGGACTTAATTTATCATACTATGGTTATAGATATGAGCTCATAGGCACGATTAAAAATTTTCCAAGGCTTCTTAGCTTTAATAGCAAAAAAATCTAGCAAGTGGTGGATTGCATTCACTAGGGCGTGTTCCGCTTGAGAGGCAAAGCAACACTTCGCAAGCTGTTTTTCTATCGCCAGTTAAGGCATTTAAATTTGTAACAAATAATGAACTTAGCATAATTAAAATAGCTAAATTTGCTTTTTTATTAATTTAAATTTTAATTAATTATAATATACCAAGCTCATAATCAAAAATGTAAAACTTAAAATGACTTATTAATTCCATATTAAATATTATAAATAAAAGCAGTCTTATAACTTTTATAAGTTTAATCTAATAAATTACCAAACTACTCACTTTATAATAAGCATTCAACTTCCAAATATAAAATATTTTTAAAAATTTATAATTATTATTTGAATAATATAAAAATTAATAATAAGATGGTATCTAAATTAAATTCAAATATCAATCCTAACTATTTAAATAAAATAAAAAAGAATAAGGTTTTATTATTTTATATATTAAATAATTCTTTATAAATCTAAAAATATTTTAACTTTTTATTTATAAATACATTCATTGCTTTAAGAGTTAATCCATAGTCTAATTAATTATATTATATGGGTTGCAATACTATTTTAATATCTATTTTTAAAAATGTCAAGTTGCTTAATATTACAACTTTGATTTAAATTTGTTGTGTTAATAAATCACTATTATAATAACCATAATCACCATAAAATAAAAGCTCATTTATTATTCAATCCATATTCTTTAATTTAACA
>NZ_JANQCT010000060.1:0-1144 GCF_024723495.1 Campylobacter sp. RM19073
GTTTTCCCTATCCCTTAAAAATCAGAGCCCCTTCCCAGTTTGGCATTTTTATTTTATAAAAACTGAGCTATAGCTCAGTTTTCTTTTTATCTATTTATTTTAAATTAAAACTTATACTTAACCCCTAGTGTTCCATTATAGATTTTCTCATTATTTCTTAGTTTTGCTCCTATGTTGGCATTTATGCTAAATGAGTTATTTAGAGATACTTCAGCACCTAAGGTTGTGTTTATATAGGTGTGTTTTTTCTCATCAGCTTGGCTTATTATACTATACTCATTTCCTACGAAATTTGCTACACTATCTGTGCCACTTTTGTATATATCTCTCTCAAGGGCTGGTTTGAAATAGAAGTAGCTATACTCGTCATAGTATTTTCTAAGCTCAACTCCTAATTTAGCAGTGGCGTTTTTATTAGTTGTTTTATTATAGTGTAAGTTTATATCTCCACTCTCATTAAAATCTTTTGTTTTTATATAATTATAATTTAGTCCAATAAGTGGCTTTATAAATATATTATTAGTATCAAATACATATCCATACTCTAGCTCAATCCCAGCAAAATTAGTATCATAATCAGCTGTGTAGATACTATTTAATACATTCTTGCTATAATCACTCTTACTAATTCCATAGTAGATTTTACTATCTAGTTCTGAATTTCCAAAGAAGCTTTTTGAGTAGATACCAAGTTGGTAGTTATCACTACTATTTACTATATTATCTCCACTGCTTTTTGCTTTAGCATAGCTAAAGAATACTCCAACTATATCACTATCAAATGCATAATCATATCCAAATATAAAACCATATATCTTAGTATCTGGATTATCTTTTAAATATGCTTTAGCTCCTAAGATATTAGCCCATAGATTATTATTAGTTTCAAATCTCTTTGTATAGTCTCTAATCATACAAGCTAAAGCCTCATCATCACAAGAGGCAAACTCTACCCCATCAAGGTTTTTTATAGCTGAGGCTAGAGCCATACTACTATTATTTGGATTTAATAAAGATATAACCCTAGCATCAAGAGCATTTTTACTTAAGCTTATTATTGAGTTTATATTTGTATTTAGCTTTAATGCTTCAAGGGAATTTTGGATTGAGTTTTTCTCTAAAGATTGTAGTTCTTTGATGGCGG
>NZ_JANQCT010000061.1:0-1099 GCF_024723495.1 Campylobacter sp. RM19073
TAATAAACTTAAAAAATAATTTAAATCTATACCAAAATCCTTTTTTAACTAAATTATTACTTAATAAGCTAAAATAATAAGAAAAAGCATAATCTTTACATTCTAAATAATCCAAAAAAAAGTTAATTATATTTAAATCTTCTATATTTATATTATCTTTATTTAACGATTTTAAACACATAGCTTTACCTGTATTTAAAAATGGCAATCCTCTATATTTATTTTTTTCTAATTTTAATATATTATTATTACTAGTATTATCAAGGTGGATGCGGTATTGAACTAATGGTTCATTTAATGTAATTCTTTTTCCGTATATTTCATTAATAACTGCCAAGTAATAGTCGTGAAATTCTATATTAGCACTAAAAGGTAAAGCAATATTTTTTAAATTCTTATTCATTAAAATTGTATTTCCCATTACTCCACATGGTCCTAAAATTTGCCCTAAATCTTTGCTATGAGAAAGACTATAACCCTTTTTTTTAAAAAATGATTTACAAATTTGATTTTCATCTGAGTCAATTATTTCTAAATCGCTATGAACCATAATAGCCAAATTTGGATTATCTTTTTCTATCTCCATCATAGCTTTTAATTCTTTTTCTAATTTATTTGGCTTCCAAATATCATCTTGGTCGCTAATGGCTATATAATCATAATCCACTTCACTCAATAAAAGCTCAAAATTTTTTACAAAACCTAAATTTTGTTTATTTTTATTTATAATAAACTTATGGCTGTATTTCTGTTTATATTTACTTATAATATCCATAGTATTATCACTAGAACAATCATCTCTAATATAAATTACAATATTAGAATAAGTTTGAGCCAATATAGAATCTAGTTGTTTAGATATATATTTTTGACCATTATAGGTTGCCATTATAACAGCAATAGTTGGCGTATGCATTATAAGCTATACCTTTTTAAATACCAGTCTATAGTCTTTATAATTCCACTATCAAAATTCTCATCAGCCTTCCAGCCAAGCTTAGTTTCTATTTTAGTAGCATCAATTGCATATCGTCTATCATGTCCTGCGCGGTCTAAGACAAAAGTGATTTGATTTTTATAGCTAGTGGGTTTTGGTAAT
>NZ_JANQCT010000062.1:0-872 GCF_024723495.1 Campylobacter sp. RM19073
CTCAAACAAAAACTTCCAAATAGGTGCTTATAGTAATGAGACTGCTAAGGTAAGTATAGGTGCTACAAATTCAAATACTATAGGGCATACTAGGTTTGAGACTACGAATAATGCGGTGTTTTCACATATAAGTGCTTTATCAGCCCAAGATATTATTGTAAAACTCAGCGGAGTTGATGGCTATCCTAGTGGCTACACATTTCAAACAATCTCTGGAACAGTAATCCAAAAAGATGGCTACAAAGCAATTGCTGAGATGATGAATGGTGTAAGCGATAAAACTGGCGTAAAAGTAACTGTAAATAACACGCAAATTCTAAGTGATGGCGTATCTGGCGGAACAATTCAGAATTTAACTATCAATGGTGTAACAATCGGTAATGTAACCGTAAAAGCCAATGATAGTGATAACACACTAATCGGAGCTATCAACGCTAAAAAAGATGAAACTGGTGTAGAAGCAAGTATAGAAAATGGTAAATTAGTCCTAGCTGCCAAAGATGGTAGAGCTATTAAGATTGGAGCGTTTTCTGAAACTGCTAAATATATGGGCGGTCAAGTTACCGGAGCATCTAATGGTAGTGCTGGTGGTGGTGCTGTATTTTTAGGAACTATGACATTTATTCGCCAAGACGCTAGGGATATTAAGGTAGGATTAAATGGTATGTCGGTCGTAAGTAGCGGTATGTCTCACGCAGCAATCTCTATGGCTTCAGAAGCTAGTGCAACATATAATCAAGCTAGTGTAAATTTAAAATATATGAACTCTGGAACAATAAGTGCAACAATAGCCAAAGCAATGGGCTACTTCGATGGTGGAGCTTCTAATGCTGGTGGTGGATATGGCGACCAAGCCGGTGGCGTAAATACTT
>NZ_JANQCT010000063.1:0-871 GCF_024723495.1 Campylobacter sp. RM19073
GTCGTTTCTGGTGCGTTTTCAGATGGCGTTCAAGTAAAATTAAGCGGTATAGATGGTTTTCCTAATGGTTATGAATTTCAAAAAATAGAAGCCAGTACTTTATACACTGATGGCTACAAAGCCGTAGCTGAAATGATGAATGGAGTTTCAGATAAAACTGGTGTAAAAGTAAATGTAAATAATACTCAAATTATGTCTACTGCAGTTCAAGCTGGAACAGTAAAAGGACTTCAAATAAATGGTGTTATTATAGGAAATATAGAAGTCAAAGCCAACGATAGCGATAACACACTAATCGGAGCTATCAACGCTAAAAAAGATGAAACTGGTGTAGAAGCAAGTTTAGATAATGGTCGTTTAGTTTTAGCCGCCAAAGATGGTAGAGCTATTAGAATAGGAACAATATCTACAAGTTACAGCAAATTAGGTGGTAGATTGTCTGGAGCCTCAGCTGCTTCTGGTCAAGGTGCTGCTTCTTTAGGTGTTGTATTAATGGGTCAGATAACCTTTGTTCGCCAAGACGCTAGAGATATTAAAGTAGGATTAAATGGTATGTCAGCTATTAGCGGTATGACGGCAGCAGCCATTACTGAAGCTTCAATTGCTACGGCAACTTATAATCAAGCTTCAATTAACCTTAAATATATGAATTCAGGAACAATTGATTTTTCAATTGCTAAAGCAATGGGGTATTTCGATGGCGGTTTCTCAAATGTATATAGCGAAGCAGATCAAGCCGGTGGCGTAAATACCTATGGTGGAGCTCAAGCTATGGTAGATGTAGCTGAGAGTGCTAGAAAAACGCTAGATAAACTAAGAGCAGACCTAGGCTCAGTCCAAAACCAATTAGTAGCAACTATCAATAACATAA
>NZ_JANQCT010000064.1:0-822 GCF_024723495.1 Campylobacter sp. RM19073
AGCTCAAAAATGTCCTAAATAAAATGCTTGATGTCCTAGAGCAAAAAGTAGGTAGCGATATAAATGCTATCCAAGGTGTATTTGATAAATTCAAACAACTAGATTTCACCGTAAGGATAGATAATCCAAAAGGTGAAGTAGAGATGGTAACTAACCTTCTAGGCGATGAAGTAACTAAAATGCTAAAAGCAAATTTAGAACAAGCTAGTAACCTACAAAATAAAGCCGATGAGCTAAAAGGCTTTGTAACTTCACTAAATGAAGGTGCCAAATCTCAAAGCGAATCACTTCAAGAAAGTGCCGCAGCTGTAGAAGAGATGAGTAGCTCAATGAACTCTATAAATGATAGAGCTAGTGAAGTAATCAAACAAAGCGAAGATATTAAAAACATAATCACAATAATCAGAGATATAGCAGACCAAACAAATCTACTAGCACTAAATGCAGCTATTGAAGCGGCTCGTGCTGGAGAGCATGGTAGGGGATTTGCCGTGGTGGCTGATGAGGTCAGAAAACTAGCTGAGAGAACTCAAAAATCACTAGGCGAAATAGAAGCAAATGTAAATATACTAAGCCAAAGTATAAATGAGATGAGCCAAAGCATAAGCGAGCAAACTCAAGCTATAAATCAGATAAATGAAGCTATAGTAAATGTAGATGGCTTAACGAGACAAAACACACAAATCGCTCAAAACAGCAATATAGTAGCTAATGAAGTTGATAGCATAGCTGATGCTGTAGTAGCTGAAGTTAAAAAGAAAAAATTCTAATTTCACACTCACATTTTACTCCTTAAATATATGCAAGATTTATTCTTGCATA
>NZ_JANQCT010000065.1:0-727 GCF_024723495.1 Campylobacter sp. RM19073
TTTGCTCATAGCGATAGCTTCTAGATTTGCTATGCGGTTTGTTTGTTCTATTGATTTAAGGCGGGTTAGCTTTTTTTCGCACTCTATAAAATAGCGCCTTGCTTCTTTGCCACGCTCATTATTTTCTACCATACAAAGCTCTTTGGCCATATCAAGAGTTATAAAATACTCTTTGCGTGGTCTGCCTTTTGTATAGGCTGTTTGTATAATATAATCTTGATTTAGTGTAAAGCCATATTGGTTTATACGATTTTTTATCCAGTCAGAATAATCTTGACCAGAATTTAAAAACTCGTGTAAATCTCTAGCATTAACTGAATTTATTTCAGCACCTATATTTTGATTGCTGTAGATTGTTATATTCATCATATACCCTTTGTAGTAAGTTTATATGATAAAATTATATTATATGTATTATTAATATATTATTAATGTAGTAAAAAAATATTTTAAAACGATGTTAAATATAGTATAACTT
Source organism: Campylobacter sp. RM19073 (assembly GCF_024723495.1). Taxonomy (NCBI): domain Bacteria; kingdom Pseudomonadati; phylum Campylobacterota; class Epsilonproteobacteria; order Campylobacterales; family Campylobacteraceae; genus Campylobacter; species Campylobacter sp. RM19073. Next base: position 479 of record NZ_JANQCT010000065.1, read on the forward strand.
TTCCATAAAATTATGGTAAAGCCCAAATTTAGGGCTTTTTCAAATCTTGTGCTATTAAGAATACTACATATGTTGTAAGTGGCAAACCTAATTCATCAGCTTTTTTTTGTAAATCATCTTTCATTTTATCGCTAACTCTTATTTGTATAAGGTTGCTACCTTTTGTCTCTTTTTCTTCTGCCATTTTTGCTCCTTTTTTATCACATATTTTATGATTTTTTATTAAATATGTCGTATAGCTCATCTTCA
>NZ_JANQCT010000066.1:0-710 GCF_024723495.1 Campylobacter sp. RM19073
GAGTTGCACTTATTGTTCCAGAGTTCATATATTTTAAATTAACTGAAGCTTGGTTGTAAGCCTGAGATGCTATACTAGCATTAGATATCATAGCAGCACTAAAATTTAAACCAGAAACTGTAGACATACCATTTAAGCCTATTTTAATATCTCTAGCGTCTTGACGAATAAATGTTATTTGACCTAGTAAAACCACTCCAGCAGTATGACCATTAGCAATTGATACATTCGCATTAGAAGCACCATCTTTTAGACCCATATATTTAGCAGAAGTAGAAAACGCTCCAATTCTAATCGCTCTCCCATCCTTGGCGGCTAGGACTAATCTACCATTTTGAACGCTAGCCTCTACACCAGTTTCATCTTTTTTAGCATTAATTGCTCCGATTAGTGTGTTATCACTATCATTGGCTTTTACGGTTACATTACCGATTGTTACACCATTTATTAATAATCCTTGAATAGTTCCAGCAGATATGGTGGCACTTAGAATTTGAGTGTTATTTACAGTTGCTTTTATACCAGTTTTATCGCTTACACTATTCATCATTTCAGCAATTGCTTTATAACCTTCTTTTTGGAATGTTGCTTGGTCTATTTTTTGAAATTCATAGCCACCAGGATAGCCATCAATTCCGCTTAATTTGACTGTGACACTAGAAACAGTAGAAATAGCAGATACGGCAGCATTGCTAGTAGTCTCAAACCTC
>NZ_JANQCT010000067.1:0-664 GCF_024723495.1 Campylobacter sp. RM19073
AAGGTTAATTGAAGCTTGATTGTAAGCCGTTGACGCAACGCTAACTGCAGTAATACTACCACCGCCATTTGTAAAACCAGAAATTTGAGATATACCATTTATACCTACCTTGATATCCCTAGCGTCTTGGCGAATAAATGTCATAGTTCCTAAAAATAGAGCACCACCACCAGCACTACCATTAGATGCTCCAGCTATATCACCACCCATAAAACTCGCCCCCGAAAACGCTCCAATCCTAATGGCTCTACCATCTTTGGCAGCTAGGACTAATTTGCCATTTTCTATACTTGCTTCTACACCAGTTTCATCTTTTTTAGCGTTGATGGCTCCAATTAGTGTGTTATCGCTATCGTTGGCTTTTACGGTTACATTACCGATTGTTACACCATTAATCATTAGGTTTTGAATATTACCAGCTGATACAGCATCACTGAAAATTTGAGTATTATTAACCTTAACTTTTACTCCGGTTTTGTCTGAAACTCCGTTCATCATTTCAGCGATTGCTTTGTAGCCATCTTTTTGGATTACTGTTCCAGAGATTGTTTGAAATGTGTAGCCACTAGGGTAGCCATCTACGCCACTAAGTTTTACTATAAAATCTTGAGCTGAAATATTAGAATAAACTGAATATACTGCGTTGTTTAATGTCTCAAACCTC
>NZ_JANQCT010000068.1:0-634 GCF_024723495.1 Campylobacter sp. RM19073
CTCCTTAATCAAGGCACACAAAAGTTGGTATAAGGGCGGATATATTAAATTCATATTTGAAGCGATAAAGATAAAAAATAAGCATAAGAATTAATAATATCCAAGACAGAGCGTATCTGTGATTTTGATACGCTTTTCAAATGGTGTTGGCGAAAAATATTTACATTTTTCTATATATATATGAGCTGAATATGGCAACCCAAGGTCATCATAAAGCTTTTTAATATTGACAAATTTAAACTTATCAACCATCTTAATCTCAAGTAAATTAATTAAATTTGAGCCATTTGAAATAGTCAAATGCGAACTAGCCACGCCAGTAAATGAGCAAAATGCACTTGCTAGCACAAAACCATCTAGACTTGTGCAGGATTTTATGGCATATTGATACTTTGATGGAATTGATTTTTTATGCAAAAATACAGTGCGAGAGTTTTGATATGAAGCCGCGACCACTTCTTTCCAAAATTTATAAGCACCATTTGAAATTTTACAAATATGAGAAAATTCGCAATTCAACACATACTCATCTAAAAAATTATTAGACGCCAAGGTAAATTTAATCACGCTAACTCCAAAATTTTTAGCATATTTTAATAAATAAACAAAAAAATTTCAATAAATTCCATCCCCC
>NZ_JANQCT010000069.1:0-629 GCF_024723495.1 Campylobacter sp. RM19073
ACTGTATCCGCATTGTCAGCACAAAATGTTATTGTAAAACTTAGCGGAGTTGATGGCTTTCCTAATGGCTACACATTTCAAACAATATCTGGAACAGTCTTAAAAACAGATGGCTACAAAGCAATCGCTGAAATGATGAACGGAGTTTCAGACAAAACCGGAGTAAAAGTTAATGTTAATAATACTCAAATTTTTAGTACTGCCGTAAAAGCTGGAGATATTAAAAATTTAATGATTAATGGCGTAACAATTGGAAATGTAAAAACTCAAGCCAATGACGCCGATAATGCCCTAATTGGAGCCATTAACGCTAAAAAAGATGAAACCGGAGTAGAGGCTAGTTTAAATAATGGTAGATTAGTGTTAGCTGCTAAAGATGGTAGAGCGATTGTTGTTGGAACATTTTCTGATAGCTATACTGCAATGGGTGGTAGATTATCTGGTGCTTCTACTGGAAGTGTAGCCGGTCAAGGTGCAGTATTCTTAGGTCAGATAACCTTTGTCCGCCAAGATGCTAGAGATATTAAAGTTGGCATTCAAGGCATTTCGCAAGTATCTGGTTTATCAGATGCAGCTATTAGTTTTGCTTCAGTAGCTTCAAATGCCTATAATCAAGCTAGTGTAAATTT
>NZ_JANQCT010000070.1:0-563 GCF_024723495.1 Campylobacter sp. RM19073
TGTTGAAGATTTCTTGGGCGAGTTCTACGGCAACTTTATAGCCACCACCATTATTACTATATTGACTAATATCTACTCCTAAATTTACATTTGGATCTTTTATAAATTCTACTAATAAAAACTTACCCATTTGATAAGCATTTTTTCCATAAACCCAGTCATCACGATCGATAGGATTTTGGCGAGTATTTTGATAAGTTATCAAGGCCTCACCAAGAGCTTTTAAGTCAGAAAATTCTGGAGTTTTTGCTATCATATCTGCGTATTTATCGATTTGACTTTGGATTTGGCTGGCATCTAGATTAGGCAATTTATTAAACTCATTAATTTCATTAGTGCGTTGCTCTTGGGTTTTAGGCGTGCAAGTCAAACACACACCATTATTTACAAACTCATAAAAGTCTTGTATATATTTATTAGAGTTTTTTGGGTCGTTGATAGGGTCATAAACCCAGTTAGCGTGTAGTGAGCCGCTTAAACCAAAGCTAATTATAGCCGCACTTGTAATTTTAGAAATTTTCATATTACCTCCTTAAAATTGTAAATTTAAAGTGGGTATTATA
>NZ_JANQCT010000071.1:0-498 GCF_024723495.1 Campylobacter sp. RM19073
GTAAGTTAAGGGGGAAGGGTAAGGTAGCTTCGCTTTTATGTTTCGTAGTGCCGCCAAACGATAGTTAGTATCGTTTGACTATTGCACCACTCATCTGCCAAAAAAGCGTCCCCCTTCCCACTTAAAATTATTAACTTCGCACGGCAACAAGTCGCCGTTTGCGACAAGGAGCTCCGCTCCCTTGACCCACCTCTTGTGCTTTACACTCTCTTTGAGAAAGTTATCCATCCAGCTAAAGCGGACTAAATTTAGGTTTTTGGCTTCACGGCAAATTTATAAAATAAAAATGCCAAACTGGGAAGGGGTTGGGATCTTAAGGGATAGGGGAAACTGTTTTGGCTTTCAAATTTTAGTTTCCCCTGTCCCTTAAAGAAAAGAAATTAAAAAAAGTTTATCATTTGATGACACTACGAAACATAAGAGCGAAGCTACCTTATCCTTCCCCATTAAAAATGATTTAACTTTTAAATTCCTATTAAAATAAAAACTCATCTTTTT
>NZ_JANQCT010000072.1:0-481 GCF_024723495.1 Campylobacter sp. RM19073
CCATTACAAATTTATCTCATAGCCTAAATTCATAAATTTTCTTAAATTTTCATCTGGTTAATATCTAGAGTAATTTATTAAATTTAAGCCAAATTTAATGAAAATTTGAAAAATTTATATTAAAATTTGCACTTTTTTTAAAAAAAGTGTTAAATTCCCCCCCCCCCATATAAACAATTTAATCTACCTTGCGATATAATCAAATAAGCCTAAGCAAAGGATTAAGCTTAAGGCAAATTTCTTTTAAAAGGATATAATATGAGTTTTAGAATAAACACCAACATAGCAGCTATGAATGCTCATGCTAACTCAGTAGTAAATGATAGAGCTCTTAGTAGCTCACTAGGTCGCCTTAGCTCTGGTCTTAGGATACAAACAGCAGCTGATGATGCCTCAGGGCTTGTTATAGCTGATAGCTTAAAGTCTCAAGCAAATTCTCTAGGTCAAGCTATATCTAATGGTAATGATGCTATAGGTATAG
>NZ_JANQCT010000073.1:0-427 GCF_024723495.1 Campylobacter sp. RM19073
ATTTGGCTATGCTAGTGGTGGGGTAGCAGTCCCACAAGACCTATCAGAAAGAATGATAACTACAATCGATAAAATCACGCCAAATAGCTAATGAACCCAAATACATTTTTAAGCGGTTGGAAACCAGCTGGAAAGCCATATGTAGAGCAAAAAAAGGATTTGCTCCTAGCTAGAAATAAAGCATTAAATAAGATGGTGGAGCTTTTACATAAGCAACTAATTAGAAAAGGTAGGGTAAAAAATAGAAGTGGTATTTTTTATCATCCAACCTTAAGAGCTAATGTATATTACACAAGAGTTTATGATATAAAGTCTGGGTCAGTAGCACCATACTCATATGATAACTGGCTTGATTTAGGGCTTAATCAGTATTTTATGGGGCAAAGTCCATATCACTGGTATAATGGCGACCCAGGTGATGGGATAT
>NZ_JANQCT010000074.1:0-326 GCF_024723495.1 Campylobacter sp. RM19073
GTGTGGTTTGGTGTTGTTAAATTTGTATTTGTTTTTAGCTGAATAAATTTAAATTTTATATATTTTTTATATTTTATTTAAATAAATTGTGATATGATTTCAAATCAAATTTTATTTAGGATTTTAAGAAAAATATGAGTGGCAAGAGTGTTGGTGTGATTATCCCTATTTATAATACTAGCAAATATTTGGATAAGTGTTTAAACTATATTTATTCGCAGACCTATCAAAATATCAAGATAATGCTTATAAATGATGGCAGCACCGATAAAAAAGTGGATGAAGTTATGGAAGATTATGCAAATTATGATGATTATATAGAAGCA
>NZ_JANQCT010000075.1:0-300 GCF_024723495.1 Campylobacter sp. RM19073
ATTTCTCTTAACTCTATGCCATATTAATTTATCATAATAATAAATTAATACTCTATAGGTGGTGTAAATTTGTTATTATAAATTAAAATTTAAATAATGGTTATTTAAGTTGCTCTAGACGCTCTTTTTTAGTGCCGATTTCAGTGATTTGCACACCGAAATTTCCATCTACGATAACCACTTCACCAAGTGCGACTGGTTTATCTCCTATTAAGACTTCTAACGGATCATTGGCTAGTTGATTTAGTTCAATAACCGAGCCAATATCCATAGATAATACATCTTTTAATAGCATTTTTT
>NZ_JANQCT010000076.1:0-275 GCF_024723495.1 Campylobacter sp. RM19073
ATTTCAATACATTTTTATCAATCATTTTCTATTTTTATTTATTTTATTGTTATCTTAGTTTTGTGTTATTTTATTTTTACTTCGCAAGTGTTACCATATTTGTTTTATAAAATCTGAGCGAAAGCTCAGCAACCTTAGAAGGCTTTTACAAGGGGTTGGGGGTTGTTAAGGGGGAAGGGTAAGGTAGCTCGCTTTTATTTTTCGTAGTGCCGTCAAACGATAGTTAGTATCGTTTGACTATAGCACTACTCATCTGCCAAAAAGCGTCCCCCTTC
>NZ_JANQCT010000077.1:0-237 GCF_024723495.1 Campylobacter sp. RM19073
GGCAAAATAGTTATGCTAGATAATCTTGGCGATATAACTAAATTTAACAACCAAGGCAGGTTAGAAAACCTAAATAATCAAAAAAATATATCAAATTTAACCAATCAATCAAATATAGATAAAATAGATAATTCTGGAAATATAGCTGATATTAAAAATCAAGGACAAATAGATAATCTAAATAATAAAAATATTATCACTAGTATCGATAATATAAAAAATATTCAAACGATAAAC
>NZ_JANQCT010000078.1:0-237 GCF_024723495.1 Campylobacter sp. RM19073
CCCTCTTCCCACTTAAAAAGAAAAGATTTTTTTGATATTCCAAATTTTCGCCAAAAACTCCTTCGAGTTTTTTGCTGCGAAAATTTTCTTTAAGGGACAGGGGAAACTATTTTTATCTACTTTTAACGGCGTAGCAAAGCCACGCCTAAAGTAGCAAACACTAAAGTCCCCACGAGTGGGGTACCCCTATTTGGTTCAAATTTGTTTTATAAAAATCTGAGCTTTAGCTCAGCAACC
>NZ_JANQCT010000079.1:0-218 GCF_024723495.1 Campylobacter sp. RM19073
CTGGAAATATATCAAATTTAATCAACACCCACACTATAACCACGCTTAATAACTCAAATAAAATTGATAATATCAATAATCAAAAAGATATAAACAGTATTAGCAACCAAAGCAAGATAACTACAATCAATAATCAAGGCAGTATAGATGAGATAATAAATGAAAAAGATATAAATAATATCTCTAATAAGCATATAATAGATAGCATTAAAAATCAA
>NZ_JANQCT010000080.1:0-208 GCF_024723495.1 Campylobacter sp. RM19073
TATGGGGTACCCCGCTTGTGGGGACTTCAGTGCGGGGTCAAGGGAGTGTAACTCCCTGTCGCAAAGCTGGGCTTAGCTCAGCTGCGAAGTAAAAAATTATCGGCTTACGCCACAAAATTTTCGCAACAAAAAACTCGAAGGAGTTTTTGGCGAAAATTTGGAGTAAAAATAAAAATGCCAAATTGGGAAGGGACCCAGATCTTAAGGG
>NZ_JANQCT010000081.1:0-200 GCF_024723495.1 Campylobacter sp. RM19073
TCCAAACAGCTGATAAGGCTATGGATGAGCAGATTAAAATACTTGATACTATTAAAACTAAAGCTATCCAAGCAGCTCAAGATGGACAAAATAGTGATTCAAGAAGAGCTTTACAAAACGATATATCAAGACTTCTTGAAGAGCTTGATATGATAGCTACTACTACAAGCTTTAATGGACAACAACTATTAAATGGTAAC